>NZ_JBEOXS010000055.1:0-48730 GCF_040296705.1 Streptomyces sp. NPDC002055 | reverse complement strand
CGATCTGTGGGGGGTTCCGGAAGCTGCCGTGTATTTGTGGGCCGCCAGGCCCGTAAATATACGTTCCGGAACCCCCCACCCCGGAAGCCCCGCCCCCTCCCGCCGGCGAGCCGCACCTGCCCCACACAGCCGCACCAGCGGAAACGGCACCAACACCAACGCACCCCGCACCTCGACACCACCCCGCACCCAGCAGAACCGGAACCCCGCATCCAGCGGACCCCGCATCCAGCGAACCCCGCCCCCACCCACCCCCGAAGAACAGGACCCGCCCCGCACCAACCCCCGTACATCCCGCCCGAGGAGGCCCCGCCATGCCCGAAGCCCCCGACGCCCCCACCCCCGCCCCCACCGCTCCCGGCGAACCCCCCGTCACCGACCCCGAGCACCACCGCGACCTCCGCGCAGCCGTCTCCGCCCTGGGCGCCCGCTACGGCCGCGAGTACTTCGCCGCCGTCGCCCGCGACGGACAGCAGACCGACGAGCTCTGGACCGAGGCCGCCAAGCTCGGCTACCTCGGGGTGAACCTCCCCACCGAGTACGGCGGCGGGGGCTGCGGCATCAGCGAACTCTCCATCGTGCTCGAAGAGCTGGGCGCCGCCGGCTGCCCGCTCCTCATGATGGTCGTCTCGCCCGCCATCTGCGGCACCGTCATCGCCCGCTTCGGCACCACCGAGCAGAAGCAGCAGTGGCTGCCGGGCCTCGCGGACGGAAGCCGGAAGATGGCGTTCGGGATCACCGAGCCCGACGCCGGCTCCAACTCGCATCGGATCACCACCACGGCCCGCCGGGACGCGGCGACCGGCGACTGGCTGCTGACCGGCCGGAAGGTGTTCGTCTCCGGGGTGGACATCGCCGACGCCACACTGATCGTCGGCCGCACGGAGGACGCCCGGACCGGCAGGCTCAAGGCCTGCCTGTTCATCGTCCCCCGGGACACCCCCGGCTTCTCGCGCAACCGGATCGACATGGAACTCGCCGCTCCGGAGAAGCAGTTCGAGCTCGTCCTCGACGACGTGCGGCTCCCGGCGGACGCGCTGGTGGGCGGTGGCCCCTCTCACGCAGGAGGCGGAGAGGACGCGGGCCTGCTCCAGCTCTTCGCCGGCCTGAACCCCGAACGGATCATGACGGCCGCCTTCGCGCTGGGCATGGGACGGTACGCGCTCGCCAAAGCCGTCGACTACGCCCGGACCCGCACGGTGTGGAAGGAGCCGATCGGTGCCCACCAGGCCATCGCGCACCCGCTCGCCCAGGTCCACATCGAGATCGAACTGGCCCGGCTGATGACGCAGAAGGCCGCCCACCTCTACGACGCGGGCGACGACCTGGCGGCGGGGGAGGCGGCGAACATGGCGAAGTACGCGGCCGCCGAGGCCGCGGCGCACGCCGTCGACCAGGCCGTCCACACGCTCGGGGGCAACGGCCTCACCCGGGAGTACGGCCTCGCGTCGATGATCACCGCGTCGCGGGTGGCCCGGATCGCGCCGGTCAGCCGGGAGATGATCCTCAACTTCGTGTCCCATCAGTCCCTGGGTCTCCCCAAGTCGTACTGAAACACGCGACCCTGAAGGGCTGTGCCCACCACGCGGCGGGCCCTGCGGGACGGACCGGCCGGACGCCGGGACCTGCGCACCGGACAGCCGGACCGGACCACCGGCCGGCCGGCAGGCCCCGCGAGACCGACCGGCCCGACCCGACCGGCCGGACCCGCCCGGAACCGCTCCGGACGGCCGGCCCGGAGCCGTCCGCAGGACCCGCCGCACCCCCGGGCCACAGCGATGGAGGAACGACAGCCCCAGAAGGGACCGCCATGGTGTTCCACAGTGAGTACGCGGACATCCCCGTCGTCGACCGGCCCATCCACGACGTCGTCCTCGGCCGGGCCGCCGAGTTCGGCGACCTGCCCGCGCTGATCGACGGCGTCGACGGCACCACCCTCAGCTACGCGCAGCTCGACAGCTTTCACCGCCGCGTGGCGGCCGGCCTGGCCGAGGCGGGTGTCCGCAAGGGGGACGTGCTGGCCCTGCACAGCCCCAACACGCTCGCCTACCCCGTCGTCTTCTACGCGGCGACCCGCGCCGGCGCGACCGTCACCACGATCCATCCGCTCGCCACCGCGGAGGAGTTCGGCCGGCAGCTCCGGGACTGCGGAGCGCGGTGGATCGTCACCGTCTCCCCGCTGCTGGACACGGCCCGCGCCGCGGCCGAGGCGGCGGGCGGCGGCGCCATCGCGGAGATCTTCGTCTGCGACCGCGCCGAGGGCCACCGTTCCGTGCTGGACCTGCTGGGTTCCACCGCTCCCGAGCCCGTGGTGGCCTTCGACCCCGCCGAGGACGTGGCCGCGCTGCCGTACTCCTCCGGGACGACCGGCACCCCCAAGGGCGTCATGCTGACCCACCGCAGCATGGCCACCAACCTGTCGCAGCTGCACGCCCTGGTCGAGAGCGGCCCGGCGGACCGGATGCTGGCAGTGCTGCCCTTTTTCCACATCTACGGTCTCGCCGCCCTGATGAACGCCCCGCTGCGCAACGGGTCGACGGTGGTCGTGCTGCCGCGCTTCGACCTCGACCAGTTCCTGGCGACGATCGCGAAGCACCGGGTCACCGCCCTCTACGTGGCGCCGCCGATCGTGCTGGCGCTGGCCAAGCACCCGGCGGTGGCGTCGCACGACCTGTCGTCCCTGCAGTTCATCATCAGCGCGGCGGCCCCGCTCGACGAGGAACTGGCCGAGGCGTGCTCCCGCCGCCTCGGGGTGCCGCCGGTCATGCAGGCCTACGGCATGACGGAACTCTCCCCGGGGACGCACGCGGTGCCGCGACCCGTCGAGGGCGCCCCGGTCCCGCCGCCGGGCACCGTCGGCAAGCTGTTGCCCAGCACCGAGATGCGCATCGTGAGCCTCGACGACCCGGCGAAGGATCTCGGGGCGGGCGAGGAGGGCGAGATCGTCATCCGCGGCCCGCAGCGCATGAAGGGGTACCTCGGCAGGCCGGAGGCGACCGCCGAGATGATCGACGCGGACGGCTGGGTGCGCACCGGCGACATCGGCCGGGTCGACGCGGACGGCTGGCTGTATGTGGTCGACCGGGTCAAGGAGTTGATCAAATACAAGGGGTACCAGGTGGCTCCGGCGGATCTGGAGGCGGTGCTGCTCTCCCACGAGCGGATCGCCGACGCCGCGGTCATCGGGGTCACCGACGACAACGGCAACGAGATCCCCAAGGCGTTCGTCGTTCCGCAGCCGGGGGCGGAGATCACCGAGGAGGAGGTCATGGCGTACGTTGCCGGGCGGGTCGCCCCGTACAAGAAGGTGCGCCGGGTGGCGTTCCTGGAGACCGTGCCCCGCGCCGCCAGCGGCAAGATCCTCCGGCGTGAACTGCGGGACCGGGAAAGGAGTTCAGCACCCTCATGACCGATGCCGAACGGCTGGTGCGCCGCGCTTCCGAGCGCGGCGTCACCACCCTCACCCTCGACTCGCCCCACAACCGCAACGCCCTGTCGGTGCGGCTCGTCCAGGAGCTCTACGACGGCCTGGACGCCGCGGCGAAGGACCCGGAGATCCGGGCCGTCGTGCTGACCCACACGGGCGGCACGTTCTGCGCGGGCGCGGACCTCGGCGAAGCGACCGCCGCCGCGCCCCCGGCCGCACCGGCACCGGGGTCCGCGGGATCCGGTCCGGCGGCTTCGGGCCCGGCGGCTTCGGAAGCGACGCCGCAGTCCCCGACGCCGCAGCCCTCGGCCCCGCAGTCCCCGGCCTCGCAGTCCCCGACTTCGCCGTCCCCGGCAGGGGAGACGGCACCGGGCGGTCCGAAGGGTCCGGGAGGGCCCGGGGCGTCTGCCCCGCTGGGCCTGGCGCGGCTGCTGCGGACCATCGTCGAGCTGCCGAAGCCCGTCGTCGCCCGGGTGACCGGCCATGTCCGGGCCGGCGGCCTCGGCCTGCTGGGCGCGTGCGACATCGCGGTGGCCGGCCCCGGCGCGAGCTTCGCCTTCACCGAGGCACGGCTCGGCCTGGCCCCGGCGGTGATCTCGATGCCGCTGCTGCCGCGGCTCGACCCGCGGGCCGCGTCCCGCTACTACCTGACCGGGGAGCGGTTCGACGCCGTGGAGGCGGCCCGGATCGGCCTGGTGACGGTGGCCGCGGGGAGCGACCACGAGGTCGACGCGGCGCTGGCCCCGGTCCTCGACGGCCTGCGGCGGGCCTCCCCGCAGGGGCTGGCGGAGTCCAAGCGGCTGGTCACCGCCGAGGTGCTGCGCGGGTTCGACCGGGACACCGACGCCCTGGCCGAGCGGTCCGCCCGGCTGTTCGCCTCCGACGAGGCGCGGGAGGGCATGACGGCGTTCCTGGAGCGGCGGGACCCGGCGTGGGCGCGGTGACGTCGTCCGACGCGGGCCGGGGCCCGGCTCCCCGCTCCGGACCGGCTCCCCGCTCCGCGGGCCCGGCCCCGCGCCCGGCAGGTCCGGCTCCCGGCCCGGCACCCCGGGCGGGCGGCCCCGACGGCGGCCCGACGAGCGCCCCCGGAGCGGAGGAGCACGGCCCGGAAGGGGAACTCGGTCCGGAGGGGGACCAGGGCCTGGAAGGGAACCACGGCGCGGCGGGGCACCGGGACCCGGAGCGGGAGCACGGCGTCCGCGCCACGTCCCACGCCACGTCCCGCGGCCGGCCGGGCCGCGAACGCCCCGGCCACGGACGCCTGGAGCGCGGCCCCCAGCAGGACCGCAGCCGCGCCACCCGCCTCCGTCTGCTGGAGGCCGCCGTGGCCTGCCTGGCCGAGTAC
The DNA here is from genome assembly GCF_040296705.1 of Streptomyces sp. NPDC002055. NCBI lineage: Bacteria > Bacillati > Actinomycetota > Actinomycetes > Kitasatosporales > Streptomycetaceae > Streptomyces > Streptomyces sp. NPDC002055. Next base: position 43,958 of record NZ_JBEOXS010000055.1, on the reverse strand, counting down.
GGCTGGAGCGGCAGCACGGTCACGGTGGTCGCCGAGCGGGCCGGTGTCTCCCGTGGCGCCGCCCAGCACCACTTCCCCACCCGCGAGGACCTGTTCACCGCGGCGGTCGAGCACGTCGCGGAGAAGCGGTCGGGGGCGCTGCGCGCGGTCGCCCGGAGTCTGCCGCCGCCCGGCTCGGTCGCCCGCACCTGGGTGATCGTCGAGGAGCTGGTCGACCTCTACACCGGTCCGCTGTTCCGCGCGGCGCTCCAGCTCTGGGTGGCGGCCTCGAACGAGGAGGAGCTCCGCCGCCGGGTGGTGGCGATCGAGGCCCGGGTGGGCCGGGAGACCCACCGGATGGCGGTGGAGCTGCTGGGCGCGGACGAGGGCCGCCCCGGCGTCCGGGAGACCGTCCAGGGGATGCTCGACATGGCCCGCGGCCTGGGGCTGGCCAACCTGCTCACCGACGACAAGCCCCGGCGCGACCGGGTGGTGGAGCAGTGGGCCCGCGTCCTGGACGAGGTGCTGGCCCCCGAGGAGTAGGGCGGGCTCCCAGCCGTAGAGCGGGCCCCCGAGGAGTAGAGCGGGCGCCCCCGAGGAGTGGGGCGGGCGCACGGGGCATGGGGCGGGCGCACGACGAGCAGGACGGGTGTACGAGGCGTGGGGCGGGCCCCGGCCCCGCGGGCGGGCATGCGCGGCGCAGGGCGGGCGCGAACAAGCCTGGGCCCGCACCCACCGGCACCTACGCCCCCAGGCCCCGGCCCGGGTGCCCCCATCTCCTCCGCAGGGGAGCACCGCCCTGGCGCTGCTCCCCTGCGGAGGAGCACCGCCCCTGGCGCGCGGACCGCTGAACGCCCTCGGGCGCCGGACGGTCGAACCGTCCGGCGCCCGAGGCGGAGTCCGTGCGACGTGGCCGCAGCCGTGCGCGCCGCGCCGCTGCTCGCGTCAGCGCGCGATGTCCCCGTAGCCGGAGACCTCGCGCGGGTTGCGGGCCGCGGGGCCGATGTAGCGGGCCGACGGCCGGACGAGCCGCCCCGTCCGCTTCTGCTCCAGGATGTGCGCGCTCCACCCGGCGGTGCGGGCGCAGGTGAACATCGAGGTGAACATGTGCGCCGGGACCTCCGCGAAGTCCAGCACGATCGCCGCCCAGAACTCGACGTTGGTGGCCAGCACCCGGTCCGGACGCCGGTTGTGCAGCTCCTCCAGCGCCGCCTTCTCCAGCGCCTCGGCGATCTCGAAGCGCGGGGCGGCGAGCTCCTTGGCCGTACGGCGCAGCACCCGCGCCCGCGGGTCCTCGGCGCGGTAGACGCGGTGCCCGAAGCCCATCAGCCGCTCGCCCTTGTCCAGGGCCTGCTTGACGTAGGCCGTGGCGTCGCCGGTGCGCTCGATCTCCTCGATCATGCCGAGCACGCGGGAGGGCGCGCCGCCGTGCAGCGGTCCGGACATGGCGCCGACCGCGCCCGACAGGGCCGCGGCCACGTCGGCGCCGGTGGAGGCGATCACCCGGGCGGTGAAGGTGGAGGCGTTGAGCCCGTGCTCGGCGGCCGAGGTCCAGTACGCGTCGACGGCCTTGACGTGCTTCGGGTCGGGCTCGCCCCGCCAGCGCTTCATGAAGCGCTCGACGACGGTCTCCGCCTTGTCGATCTCCTTCTGCGGCACCATCGGAAGGCCCTGGCCGCGCGCGGACTGCGCGACGTAGGACAGCGCCATGACGGCGGCCCGGGCCAGGTCGTCACGGGCCTGCGCCTCGTCGATGTCCAGCAGCGGTTTGAGGCCCCAGACCGGCGCGAGCATGGCGAGCGCGGACTGCACGTCCACGCGGATGTCGCCGGAGTGCACCGGGATCGGGAACGGCTCGGCGGGCGGCAGACCGGGGTTGAACGCGCCGTCGACCAGCAGACCCCAGACATGGCCGAAGGAGACATGGCCGACCAGGTCTTCGATGTCGACCCCTCGGTAGCGCAGCGCGCCGCCTTCCTTGTCGGGTTCGGCGATCTCCGTTTCGAACGCGACGACTCCTTCGAGTCCGGGGACGAAGTCGGACATCAGGCGGCTCCTCAAGATATGTCGACATGCGGCTTGTGACCTCAATGTCACTTCTGTACGGTGCCGAGACCGCACGCTGCCGCGACACTGCGACTCGCGTCCGTTCCGTCACCCCGGTGATGCCCCGCGCGGGCGCCGGTCACCCCGGTCGCGGCGGAAAGCCGGCCCGACGGAGGCGGGCCCTGCGGTCGGTCAGGCCGCGAGCCCCGAGGGTGATTCACCGGTCGTTGCAGGTCACTACGGTTCTGCGGGCGGTGCGGGTCGGACAGGCGGTTCTCGGTGTCCGGACGCCACAGTGGCCCAGTCCATGATTTTCGCGGGTCCGGCAGGCCCGGGGAAGCGTGAGATCCGGCACAGTGCCGGGTTCGGCGGATCAGGGTTACGAAGGCTGTGCGCTGGGCAAACTCGGGTGGCCGATCGGGCCGGACGGCGCATGCGTCAAGATGAGCGGGTGCCCGACATCGATCCGCAGCAACCGGTAGTCCCACCGACCAGGCGCGCCCTCGACCCGGCCGCCATGCGCGAGCACTACCGGGCCGAAGGCCTGGCCGAGGCCGAGCTGGCCGAAGAGCCGATGGAACAGTTCGCCCGGTGGTTCGAGCAGGCCGCCGCGAGCGGCATCTTCGAACCCAACGCCATGATCGTCTCCACCGCCGACCCCGAGACCGGCCGGCCCAGCTCGCGCACCGTCCTGCTGAAGCAGTACGACGAGCGGGGCTTCGTCTTCTACACGAACTACGGCTCCCGCAAGGGCCGCGAGCTGACCGCCAACCCGTACATCTCCCTGCTCTTCCCCTGGCACCCGATCGCCCGGCAGGTGATCGTCGGCGGGGTGGCGGAGCGGACCGGCCGCGACGAGACGGCCGCGTACTTCCGGACCCGGCCGCACGGCTCCCAGCTGGGCGCCTGGGCGAGCGAGCAGTCCTCGACCGTCGCCTCGCGCGCCGAGCTCGACCGGCTGTACGGGGAGCTGGCGGACCGCTACCCGCCCGAGGAGCAGGTCCCGGTCCCGCCGGAGTGGGGCGGCTACCGGGTGCGTCCGGAGACGGTCGAGTTCTGGCAGGGCCGGGAGAACCGGCTCCACGACCGGCTGCGCTACGTCCGGGCCGAGTCCGGCTGGCAGGTGGACCGCCTCTGCCCGTAGCGGCGGGGCGGCCCCGCAGCGGAGGCGGGCCCGCAGCGGAGGCTGCCCCGCAGCGGAGGGGCGCCGGGCCGCCCGGCGTGGGGCGCGGTGCGCCGCCGCTGTGGAGCGGGCGGGATTCCGCTGCCCGGCGCCGGAACGCAGACGACCCGCGAGCCTGTTCCCCGGCGCCCAGGGGCGCTCGGGGGCCGGTCGGACGTACCGGCAGCTCGCGGGTCGGGTGACTGCTTGGGAATAGGCCGGCTGCGACACGCAGTGCGTGCGCGCGTCCGGCGATGCGCAGAGCGCGACGACGGACTGCTAGCCCGCAGTCACCTCACGCGTCCGGATTGCATACATCTGCCGAACCACCTCCCTTCTCGTGTACCCCACACGCTAGGCACCGCCCGGGAGCCCCACAACCCATTTTCCGCAGGCGCCTTACGGTGACTTCGCCGTGTGCCGCGGCGGTCACGGAACCGGTCCCCGGGGCCGGTGCGCGGTCACCGGATCCGACCGATGGGCAGTGCGCACCGATTTCCGGGAACACGCTGTGGGTTGCGTCACGTTCCAGTTGAATGATCGGGCGTGCAGCACATGCAGCCACGTCCAGCAGGAGGTGCCAGGTGACTGCTTCCCGGCCTTCCGGCCCCACCCGGCCGGCGCGCCCGGGCCCGGAGAGCCCGGAGGGCGCCGAGGACATCCCGAGCGAGGAGGCCACCGCCGCGCGGGACGGCCTGCCCCCGCCCGCCGACTGCGACGACTCCGACCTGCTCGCCGCCCTTCTGGAGGGGATGGACGCCGCCCTCTGCGCCTTCGACGCGGACGGGGTCGTCACCCACTGGAACCGCGAGGCCCAGCGCATCCTCGGCTGGACCGCGGAGGAGGCCGTGGGCCGCCAGGGCTTCGCGGGCTGGGCGGTCCGCGAGGCGGACGCCGACGAGATCCAGGGCCGGCTGCTCGGCGTCATGGCGGCCGAGGGCCGGCAGGTCCACGAGTTCGCCCTCGTCACCAAGGCCGGCGGCCGGGTGCTCGTCCGCACCCAGTCGGCGGGCGTCCGCGGAGCCGACGGCCGCCCCGCCGGGGTGTACTGCGCGTTCAGCGAGGTGCACGCGCAGATCGACCTGGAGCGGTCCATCGCCCTGAGCGAGGCGCTCTTCGAGGACGCGGCCTGGGGGCTGGTGCTGGTCGACGCCGATCTGCGCCCGGCCGTCGCCAACGAACAGGCCGCGCGGGCCCTGCGCACCGACCGCGCTTCCCTCCTCGGCCGGCCCCTGGGCGAGCTGCTCTCCCAGGGTGTCGAGGAGCTGGAGAGCGCCCTCCAGCACGTCCTGGCCGAGGGGGCACCGCCCGCTCCGGCCGACGTGTGGGTGACCCTCCGGGCCGGCGCGGGCGGGGTGGAGGAGCGGCGCTGCTGGCGGTGCGGTTTCCTGCGGCTGGCGTCGCCCCTGGCGGAGGAGCCGGTTCCGCTGGGCGTCGGCTGGTTCTTCCACGACGTCACCGACGTCCGGCAGGCCGAACGGGAGAGTTCGCTGCTGCGCTTCCGCGGCAATCAGCTGCACCGGGCGGCCCGGACGGCCGCCGAGTGCGAGGACCCGCTGGAGGCGGCGACCGTCTTCCTGGACTTCGCCCTCGCCGGGTTCGCCGACCACGCGCTGCTGGACCTGACGTCGGACGGCGAACCGGTCCGCCTGGTCCGGGCCGCCGCCACCCCCGCCGGCTCCGGCGGCCCCTGCTCACCGGTCGTGCCCGGCGGCATCCCGCTGCGGTACATCGAGGGCCACCCCGCCCTGCTGGCGGTCGAGCGCGCCGGGTCGGTGCGGGCCAGCTGGCGGAACCGCGCCGGACAGCACCCGCGGGGCGCGGCGGGCAGCGGTGCGGACCGTGGACCGGCCGGCCCGACGGCGGCCGGGGTCGGCGCCGCGAGCGCCGAACCCGCGGCCGGGGCCGGCGACCAGGCGCGGCAGTGGGCCGCGGCACGGCAGTGGCCGGAGGACACGGTGCACGCGCTCTGCGCCGTGCTGCGCAGCCGCGGCCGGACGCTGGGCGTGGCGACGTTCCTGCGCGCGGGCGGCCGGAACGCCTTCGACCGCACGGACGCCTCGTACGCGGAGGACGCGGCGTACCGGGTGGCGGGAGCCCTGGATCTCGCCGAACAGCTGGGCCGCCGGGGCGGGGGCCGGGTCTGAGCCGGATTCGGCTTGCGCTGATCCGGCCCGATCCGCGTCGGCCCGGACTGTGCTGACCTGGTCCGGCCCGCGTCGGCCTGGACTGTGCTGACGTGGTCCGGCCCGCGCCGGCCCGGACTGTACTGACCTGGTCCGGCCCCCGTCGGCCCCGCCCGATCCGAACGACGGGCTTCGGCCCGGCCCGATGCGAACGACCGGCCCTACGCGTGCCGGAAGAAGATCCGGTCCGCGTACTCGGCCAGCACCTGCCCGTTCCACTCGTGCCCGCCGTCCACATTGCCCGAGCGCAGCAGGGGCGGAGTGATCCCGCGGGCCGCCAGCTCCCCCGCGGCCGCGGCCATCACGGCCTGCAGCATCGCGCTCGTCACCACGGTGGAGGCCGGGGCGAAGGGCGCCTCGATGCCCTCGGCCGTCAGCTCCGCGTCCCCGACCGCGATCTTGCTGTCCAGGACGAGATCGCAGTGGTCCCGCAGGTGGGCGCCGGAGGAGTGCCGGGACCGGGTGCCGTCCGCGTAGGCCACGGACGTCACGCCGATCACGGTGAGCCCGAGGGCGCGGGCGTTGATCGCCATCTCGACGGGCAGCGGGTTCCGTCCGGACAGCGAGATGATCACCAGCAGGTCCCCGGCCCGCGCGGGACTGGTGTCCAGGACCGCGGCGGCGAGGCCGTCCACGCGCTCCAGCGCGCTGCCGAGCGTGGCCGGAACGACGTCGACCCCCACCACGCCGGGCACGGAGAGCAGATTCATCAGCGCGAGCCCGCCCGCCCGGTAGACCACGTCCTGCGCGGGCAGCGAGGAGTGCCCGGCGCCGAAGGCGAAGAGCCGGCCGCCGGCGGCGACCGTGCCGGCGATCGCGGAACCGGCCGCCGCGATGGCCCCGGTCTCCTCGTCCCGCACCCGTCGCAGCAGGTCGGCGGCGGCGTCGAGGAACCGGCCGGCGAGATCCGTACCCGCGTCCGCCGCCTTGTCGTTCATGGCCGCTCAGGTCCTTTCCGTAGGAATTCCACAGGTCCGTACCCGGTGGCGCGGATCACGTTGGGGCCCGCGGCGGCCGACTGTCAATACCGCGAGGGGCGGACGTGCCCCGGTTGTCGGTGGGATGCGTCAGAATTGAAGTCAGGGCCACGCACGTAGAGATCGAGGGGCACGCATGTCGGGACTCATCGACACCACGGAGATGTATCTCCGCACCATTCTGGAGCTGGAAGAAGAAGGCGTGGTCCCCATGCGCGCCCGGATCGCCGAGCGGCTCGACCAGAGCGGCCCGACGGTCAGCCAGACCGTGGCACGCATGGAGCGTGACGGCCTGGTCACCGTGGCCGGGGACCGCCACCTGGAGCTGACCGACGAGGGCCGCCGGCTGGCGACCCGCGTGATGCGCAAGCACCGGCTCGCCGAGTGTCTGCTCGTCGACGTGATCGGCCTGGAGTGGGAGCAGGTGCACGCCGAGGCCTGCCGCTGGGAGCACGTGATGAGCGAGGCGGTGGAGCGCCGCGTGCTCGAGCTGCTCCGGCACCCCACCGAGTCGCCGTACGGGAACCCGATTCCGGGCCTGGAGGAGCTGGGGGAGAAGGCCGAGGCCGACCCCTTCCTCGACGAGAGCATGGTCAGCCTGATGGACCTCGACCCCGGGACGGACGGCACCACCGCGGTGGTGCGCCGGATCGGCGAGCCCATCCAGACGGACGCGCAGCTGATGTACACGCTCCGCCGGGCCGGTGTGCAGCCGGGCGCGGTGGTGAGCGTGACGGAGGCGGCGGGCGGAGTCCTGGTCGGCAGCAGCGGTGAGGCCGCGGAGCTGCACTCGGACATCGCCGCGCACGTCTTCGTCGCCAAGCGCTGACGCCGCCCGCCCGCGGGATCGCCCGCAGGCGCCGGGATCACGCACCGGAGTCGCGTGCTGACGCGACGCCGCGAACTGCCGCCCTCGGGGCGGCTTTTCGCGTTCGGGGCGCCCGCGCCGCGGCAGAGCCGGGCCCGGCCCCGGTTCCCGCTGGGCCCCCTTCCTGCCGAGCCGCGGTTCCCGCTGGGCCCCGGTTCCCGCTGGGCGTTGGGCTCCGGCCGAGGGGCTGTCGCGCGCCGGCCGCCCTGTACCCATTGCCCTGTACCCATTGCTGTGTACCCGTTGCCGTGCACCAACTGCCGTGTGCCGGCTGCCCTGCGACAAGGGCACCTCGCGTCCGTCGGCTCCGCCCCCGCACCTCGGGTTGCGCAGTGTCCCGGGCGTGCAGCAGGGCGGGGTGCCGTGGGGCCGCCCTCGCTCCGACTCCCGCTCCCTCGGGCGCGGTTGGTACGGGCGGCATGTCGGGCGTGCGGCGGGGAGTGCGGTCGGCCGGACTTCTCCGGTTTCCCGGAAGATGGCTCCGGAATGGCAGCGATCCGCCCCGGCTCGTGCGACGCTGTCGCTGAGGCATATGGCACGGGGGCTTTCACGGCCGTCCGACGGGGCGGCCGGCAGGCAGGGGAGGGGGCTGCGATGGCCGTACGGAGCGGGGGCGGAAGATCCGGGAGCGAGGGCCCCGGTGCACTCGGCAACCGGGGCCCTGCCTCCCCATGTCCCCCCGTGGTGACCCGGAGCCCCGAGCTCTCAGGGTCGTTCCCCGCGGACCCCCTTCCCCGAAGGGTCCGCCTCCCGGTAGCTGTCTCCCCTCGGCGCGGAGCGTCAACCCTTGAGTGCAGTCACTCAAAAGTGGGGTGTTGCGTTCCAGAACCACCCAATCGAATGGGGGTTCGATAATGTGGCCGTGTTCCACCCCGCACTCGGGTACGTATGTGAGGACTCAGCAGCTGACGACGCGGAGCGGCCGGAAGGATTGGGGGTGCCAGGACACATGGTGCGGCGCATCGATGTGACCGGAGCCGACGGCGTGCGGCTCGCCGCCTGGGAGTACGGCGATCCGCCGAAGGGGGGCCGGGACGACGCGAAGGCCCCCGGAATTCTTTTACTGCACGGGCTGATGGGCCGGGCCGCGCACTGGGCCGGCACCGCCCGATGGCTCTCCGGCCGGTACCGGGCGATCGGTCTCGACCAGCGAGGCCACGGGCGCAGTGACAAGCCCGCCGACGGGCCGTACACCCGCGAGGCGTATGTGGCCGACGCCGCGGCCGCCATCGAGCAACTGGACCTCGCCCCCGTCACGCTGATCGGTCACTCCATGGGCGCCCTGACGGCCTGGCAGCTGGCCGCCCGCCGCCCCGACCTGGTGCGGGCGCTCGTCGTCTGCGACATGCGGGCCTCGGCGCTGGGGGCCCAGTCGCAGCGGGAGTGGGAGGAGTGGTTCACGACCTGGCCGCTGCCGTTCGCGACGCTCCGCGACGTCCGCCGGTGGTTCGGCGAGGACGACCCCACGCTGGAGCGGCCGCGCCCGTCCCGTGGCGATTTCTACGCCGAGGTGATGGCCGAGCGGGCCGACGGCTGGCGCCCGGTGTTCTCCCGGCGGCAGATGCTGATGTCCCGTGAGACCTGGGTGTACGACGCCCACTGGGAGGAGCTGGCCCTCGTCCAGTGCCCCGCGCTGGTCGTGCGCGGGGTCGACGGCGAGCTGGGGCGCGCGGAGGCCCAGGAGATGGTCCGGGTGCTGCCGCGCGGGGAGTACGCCGAGGTCCCGGACGCCGGTCACCTGGTCCACTACGACCGGCCCGAGGACTGGCGCGCCGCGATCGAGCCGTTCCTGCAGGCGGCCCTCCCGGCTTAGCGGCGACCCGGTCGGCCGGGCTGCCGTGGGCATGCGAGTTCCGGACATCTCAGTCCGCGGACAGCGGACAAGGGTCCGGATTCCGGTGGTGCCGCAGCGCATGCGGGTTCCGTGCCGTTCCGCCTACCGTCCGTGGCCGGGTGGCGCTGCCCGAGCAGGCCCCGTCCGCCCGCGCCGCCCGTCCGCCCGTCCGCGCCGCGCGTCCGTCCTGCCGTCCGGCCCGTGCCGCGCCGTCCGGCCCGTGCCGCGCCCTCCGGCCCTGGAGGCTCCGCCCCGTGACCCCGTCGGGTCCGGGACCCGGTCCCTGGCAGCCCGTCCGTACCCCGCTCGGGCCGCTCCCGCCGTCGTCCCCGGCACTCGTCCCCGGGGCGTACCGGCCACTGCCCCCGGCACTCGCCCCCCCCGGGCGCACCGACCACTGCCCCGGGCGTACCGGCGACCGTCCCCGGGCCGCACTGGCCACCGCCCCGGGCCGCACTGGCCACCGCCCCCGGGCCCTGCCGGTGACCGCCGCGCAGCCAGCCTGGTTCGCTGCCCGGGCCGTGTGATGCCATAGGCTCCGTGACATTCGGACGGCGCGAGGGGGCGGGCGTCGGCCGGCACACACGCCGTAACCCCGTGGGCGCCGCACGGCCGCACCGGCCCGCGCCGCGTACTTCCGCACCGACCCGCCCGGTCGCCCTCACCGACCGAAGCCGCTTCCCGCCGGGAGGGACCCCGCCATGCTGCCGACACTGGCCGCCAGCGCCGTAGACCAGGCCACCCACTGGATCCTCACCACGCTGCTGGTCGTCGTCACCGTCGGTGTGTTCTGTACCGGGATCTCCGTCGGCGCCCGGCGCCTGATCGGCATCCGCATCGGCGCCCTGCGCACGCTCATGGCCTGTGCCGTGGGCATGACCACCTTCCAGCTGTTCAACGGCTCCCTCGCCGACACCGACAGCCGGGCCGCCCTCTCCACCGTCTCGGTCACGGTCTCCCTGCTGGCCGCGATGGCCGTCCTGGTCGTGGTCGAGATCGCGGTCCCCTCGGGGAGCTGGCCGCGCCCCGTGCAGTGGGCGCGCGCCGTGCGCCGCCGGCTCTCCCGCGCCCGCCGCTACTCGCAGATCAGCCGCATCTTCATGCGCCACGGCCTGGGCCGGTACGTCCGCGGGCGGGCCAGCGTCGACCGGGCCGCCCGCGCCGACGAGGCGGGCCGGGAGGCGGCCCGTTCCCTCCGCCTCGCGCTGGAGGAGTGCGGCGGGACGTTCATCAAGCTCGGCCAAGTCCTCTCCACCCGCCGCGACCTGCTGCCCCCGCACATCGTCGACGAGCTCAGCCGGCTGCAGAGCGACGTGCCGCCGGCGCCTTGGCACGAGGTGGAGACCGTCCTGCGGGAGGAGCTGGGCGCCTCGGTGGACGAGGTCTTCGCCGACTTCGACCACGAGCCGCTCGCCGCCGCGTCCATCGCCCAGGTGCACCGGGCCACCCTCCGCGACGGCTCCACGGTGGTGGTCAAGGTGCAGCGGCCCGGCATCCGCGAGTCCGTCGAACGCGACCTCGACATCGTGCTCGCCATGGCACAGGGCCTGCACGTCCGGGCCCGCGCGGTGCAGGGACTCGGCCTGCGGGACCTGGCGGACGGGTTCGCCGTCGCCGTCCGCGAGGAACTGGACTTCCGCACCGAGGCGCGCAACGCCGACGCGGTCGCCGCGGCCTGCGACGGACGCGACCCGGACGCCTCCGTCCGGGTCCCGGCGGTGCACCACGAGCTGTCCACGGCGCGGGTGATGGTGCAGGAGTGGCTGGACGGGGTGACGCTGGACCGGGCCGGTGCGGACGCCGACGCCCGCGGCCTGGACCGGGACGCGCTCGCCCGCACCGTGCTGGCCGCCATGCTGCGGCAGATCATGCGCGACGGCGTGTTCCACGCGGACCCGCACCCCGGCAACATGCTGCTGCTCGCCGACGGCGGCATCGGAAAGGGCCGGATCGGGCTGCTCGACTTCGGCTCGGTGGGCAGGATCGACGCCACGGTGCGGGACGCGATCCAGTACCTGCTGCTGGCCGTCGACCGGGGCGACCCGGCCGGCATGTGCGACGCGCTGCTGGAACTCCTCGGCCCGCGCCCCGACACCCATGACGCGCCCACCCTCGACGCCCTGGTGCTGGAACGGGAGCTGGGCCGGTTCATGGCCCGCCACCTCGGCCCGTCGAGCAGGCCGGACGCGGAGATGTTCACCGCGCTGTTCCAACTGCTCACCCGCTTCGGCCTGACCGTGCCGCCGGAGGTCGCGGCGGTCTTCCGCGCCCTGGCCACCCTGGAGGGCACGCTCATCCGGCTCTCACCGGGGTTCGAGCTGGTCGAGGAGGCCCGACGGGTGGCCACGACGCTGGTCACCGACCGGCTGTCCGTCGGCCCGGCGGGCCGTCTCGCGGCGCAGGCCGGCCGCAGCTACGCCCGTTGGACCGGCGGCTCGGAGCACGGCTCCGCGGACCCGGCCGGCGCCGACCCGGCGGACGGCGCGGCCCTGGCCCGTACCGTCGCCCAGGAGCTGCTGCCCCTCCTCCCGATGCTCCGCCGGCTGCCGCGCCGCGCGGAACGCGTCAGTGCCTCGCTGGAACAGGGCCGGCTCTCCGCGCGGGTACGGCTGCTGGCCGACGAACGCGACCGGCGCTTCGTCTCCGGCCTGGTCCACCAGCTCCTGATCACCCTGCTCGCGGCGGGCACCGGCCTGATGGCCGTCATGATGCTGGTCCTGGGCACGGGCGAAGGCCCGCGCGTCACCAGGCACTTGGAGCTCTACCCGCTGCTCGGCTACAACCTGCTGGCGGTGAGCGCGGTCCTCACGCTCCGCGTGCTCTACGCGGCGATGCGCCGGGCGCCGTAACGGGGCGGTGGGCGGTGGTGGTTCCGCCCGGGACGGCCGCTGGGCCGAGGGCGGTCGCCGGGGCGGGGACCGCAGCGTTGCCAGGACCGGTCGCTGCGCCGGGGACGGTGGCTCCGGCCGGTCGCTGCGCCGGGACCGGCCGCTCTGCGCCGGGACCGGCCGCTCTGCGGCGGGAGTTCGCCTCCGGAGCCGGGCACTCGCTCAGGCCCCCGCTGCTGCCCCTTCGGCGGCCAGTGCGTCCCGGGCGTCCATCAGCGCGAAGCCGAGCAGGTTCAGGCCACGTCACCGGGCGGGGTCCTGCGCTCGCTCGTCGTCGGCCGCCAGACCGATGCCCCACACCGGATCGACCGGGCTGGCCTCGACCAGGATGCGTTGCTGCGTCCCGAGCAGGAAGGGCCGCAGGTCCGGACGGTGCGTGAACTTGGCGATGCTGCCCCGCACGACCAGGTCGTACCGGTGCTCCCTCCAGCGCTCCTCGTCGACGCCGCGCACCGAGCGCCCGACGGTCTTCGCCTCGTGGGGATGGCCGGCCAGCAGGACGCGTTCCAGGGCCGCGTCGTCACCGAACAGCTGAGCCTTGTCCGCCATCGCTTGGTGTGCGCTGGGAATCCCGGCCTTCAGGCCGGGTGGGATTGCGATCCTTGGTTCGGAGGCGCGGAGCGCCGGGGTTCGCTGCGCTTCCGGGTTGGCGGTCAGGTGGGCCGTTTCTGGTTCTCGATGTACTCCCGGACGATGCTCAGCGGCGCTCCGCCGCAGGACCCCACGAAGTACGAGGGAGCCCAGAAGGCCGAACCCGTCCCGATGTGGTTGATCCGGCTGGTGTACTCGGCCCGCAGGTACCGGGAGCTGACGCCCTTCAGGCTGTTGACCAGCTTCGACAGTGCGATCTTGGGCGGGTAGTGCACGAGCAGGTGCACGTGGTCGCCCTCGCCGTTGAACTCTTTCAGCTCGGCCTCGAACTTCCCGCACACGTCCCGCATGACCTCTTCGCAGCGGGTCAGCATGTCGTCGTTGAAGATCTCACGCCGGTACCTGGTGACGAACACCAAATGGGCGTGAAGGTGGTGGGTGACGTGGTTTCCTCGGCGTGTATCGGGGTCTGGTTCCCAGCGCGGTGACATACGCCAAGCGTAGTAGGATCTTTGAAGCCGACCGGGAGGGGGTGGGCCGGTGATCCGTGCGTACAAGTTCCTCATGCGGCCCACCGTGGGCCAGGCGCTCGCGCTGGGTGAGATGCTGCGTGATCACTGCTCGCTCTACAACGGGGCGTTGCAGGAACGTCGCGACGCCTATCGGCACGTCTCGAAGACGAGCATCCGTTACGGGCAGCAGTCCGCGCAGCTCAAGGAGATCCGGGCGTTCGACCCCGAGCGTCAGGGCCGCTGGTCCTTCTCCTCGCAGCAGGCAACGCTTCGCCGTCTGGACAAGGCATTCGCCGCGTTCTTCCGCCGCATCAAGGCCGGCGAGACGCCCGGATACCCGCGCTTTCGGGGCGTCAACCGGTTCGACACGGTCGACTTCCCCAAGGACGGGGACGGCTGCCGCTGGGACTCCACCCCGCACGACCCGGTCACCCGCGTCCGCTTCCAGGGCGTTGGCCACGTCCGGGTGCACCGGCACCGGCCGGTGGTCGGCAAGGTCAGGACCGTGTCGGTCAAGCGGGAGGGCAAGCGCTGGTACGTGGTGCTGACCGCCGACCAGGGCGAGCCCGAGCCGCTGTCCAAGACGGGGTCCGTGGTCGGCATCGACATGGGCATCGCCTCCTTCCTCACCACCTCGGGCGGTGAGCACGTCGCCAACCCGCGCCACGGACGCCGTGCCGCAGCCAAGCTGGAAGCGGCACAGCGGGCGTTGGCCACGTTCCCCCGCGTGCGACGCGACAAGCGCACCGCGAACCACCAGCGGGCGGTTGAGAAGGTCGCCAGGCTGCACGGCAAGGTCCGCCGCCAACGACTGGACCACGCACACAAGACAGCACTCGGCCTCGTACGCGAACACGACTTCATCGCGCACGAAGACCTCAAGATCCGCAAAATGAGCAAGGCCCCCGTGCCGAAGCCCGACCCTGGCCGGCCGGGCGGGTTCCTGCCCAACGGGGCCGCCGCCAAGGCGGGGCTGAACCGTTCGATCGCTGATGCCGGATGGGGGGTGTTCCTCGCGATCCTCAAAGGCAAGGCTGAAAGCGCCGGTCGGGAAGTGATCGCCGTGGACCCCCGCAACACCTCCCGGCGGTGCCCAGAATGCGGGCACACCGCCAAGGAGAACCGGCCCACACAGGAGAAGTTCCACTGTGTCTCGTGCGGCCACACCGCGCACGCAGACACGGTGGGCGCCCTGAACGTTCTACGGGCCGGGCTGGTCCGCCGCGAAGCCCCACCGGCATAGCGAGAAGCCCCCTCATTCGTGAGGGGGAGGAGTCACCATCCAGTGCTCGGCGGTGGGGTAGCGCACGCCGTCCACCGTGAACGGCGCATGCCACCACTGGCTGAGACAACTTGAGCCGACGGTCCCGTCGCGCCGCGGGTGGTGCCCCCAGAAGTACACGTACTTGAGCCGAGGACCGCGCCGGGCGGCCTCCACCACCTCGGCCACCGAACGGGGTCTGCCCGCCATGATCTGCCTGCCTCCCTGGGAACGCCGTCCCCCACCGGGCGACGCGCATCACCGACGGCGCGCCGCTGTCCACCGACCGCCGACCGCCGACCGCCGACCGCCGACCGCCGGCCGTCGTCCACCGACCGCCGGCCGTGGTCGGGGCGGGCGCAGCCGTCCGTCGATCATTAACGGCTACTCAGGGGCCGGCGGTCCACTGCTTTACGGCGGGGGTCCGCTCTGCGGCAGGCCCGGCGTTCCGGCAGCTCGGCTGTGGCAGGGGTCCGCGGATGTCCGGTGATGCGGGAATGCCCGGTGATCCTCGGGGATCCGCTGAAAGCGCGTCCTCAGGCCTCGGCTTCGACGGTCAGGGTGCCGACGATGTCGTCGGCCATCCGTTCCACGATGTCGCTCACCCCGGGGTAGGTCCAGGAGACGAGCATGATCACCGCGCTGTCGCTCCCCGGCGGCACAACACCGTATGTGATGGTCTCCATGAGCACCGCTCACTGTCCCGCCCGCTGTCTCCGGCGGCGAAGTTCTGCCGGATGCGGACCGCTTCCCCCAGGGGCACCCGGGCGTGGGTGATGTCCGGGGCGCCGAAGTCGTCCGTGCTGAAGCGCTCGGCGATCCAGTCGAGGGTGATGCGGGCGACGGTCTCGTCGGGGTGGATGAAGTCCACCTCCAGGAGCGCCGTGGACTCCTCCAGGCCGTTCACATACAGGGCGAAGGCGTGCACCCGCTTGCGGCCGCGGCTGTCCGCCGCCCGCTCGCGCAGATCCTGCCGCAGCAGGTCCTCGTCGAGGAGCGTCCCGTCCGCCACACTGCGTTCCACCAGCTCCTTGGCCTGTTCGTCGACCCAGGCGGTGATGTCCGCCCCGGGCTCCGTGGGAATGGACACCCATTCCTCGTGACAGCGCAGGCCGCAGCTCACGAATTCGGTCACGGGCTCATCCGATCCAGATCAGGGAGTGGGCGACGGCGTCGAACAGCTCCACCATCGCGTCCGCCAGCGGGTCCAGGGGCGTCGAGAACGCCAGCAGCAGGAAGGAGTCCGAGCCCGGGACACCGACGTGATAGTCCACGGTGGTGACGGGCGCGGTGTTCCCGCCGGGGTCGTTCTGCTCGGGCACCTTGCGGGTGCGCACCCGGATGGCACGGCCCGCCTGCAACTCCTCGATCGACACGTCCTGGTCGAGCGGGCCGCTGTCGAAGAGGTGCTGGGCCAGCGCCTCCAGTTCGATGCCGCCCGGCCGGTCCGGGGTCACGAGGGTGAGCAGCAGGGAGGCGGGGATGGTCAGCGGCCCGGCCGTCTGGAGGCTGAGGTAGAGCTCGATGCCGCCGTTCCGGTAGGCCTCCTTGGCCCGGCCCAGCAGCTCGGACCGGACCATCCGCTTGATGTGCGGGGCGTCGTCCATGCCCTGGAACTGCCGGTCGACCAGGGCGTCGACCGCGGCCTTGCGGCGCTCCGGGTCGAGGGTGATGCGGAACCAGCCGTTCGGCAGCAGCAGCCGGTAGTCGCCGGGCGGTGCGGCGGCACCCGTGTCCGTCGTGTCCGTCCGTCTGTCGGTGTCGGGGTCGTTCATGACGTCGCTTCCTGACCGGGGGCCGGACGGTCGAGCCGGAGACGGCTGTTCACCTGGTGGGCCAGGCCCGGACCTGCGTAGACGCCGACCGCTGTCGCTGCCAGAGCCATCGTGAGGCTGCCGGCGACGGGGCTCGCATCGACGGAGAGGAGACCAGCGAGGAAGGTCAGAGCCCCGAACAGGGAGATGGGCAGGGGACTGGCGTCCTCAAGCACCGTCCGCACGAAATCGGAATTCGCTCGGGCCGTCTTCGCGTCGAGCGGCCCGAAGTGCTCGACGTCCGCAAAGGCCATGGTGTACCTCCGCGGCCAACCGACGGACTTCTTGGGTTCGACGCAGTCCTCGGTGGGCACTCCGACCGCTGAACTGAATTCCGTCCAGCGCAGCTCACCCTCCGGCCCCCCGAACCAGGGAGCCCAGGGCAGTGCGGCCCGTACTCGACCGGCCTTGGTGCGCAGCTCGACACCGATGGGAGTGCGACGTTCCCGAGAGACAATCCTCACCAGACGTGTTGGTGCATGTGAGCCCGCACGGGGCAGCCAGCGTTCCTGCCCCAGCGAGTTGACGATGACGATGTCGGAGGCCTGGATACGGATGGCGGAAGTCGTGCAGAAGCGCTGAGTGGCACCGATCCCTGAGGCAGGGGACGGCCTGAGCATCGCAACGGCGGCAGGAAAGGTGATCCGTTCTCTCCTGCGGGCGGCCCATTGCAGGCCCAGTTCGGAGAGCGGTGGAAGAACGAAGGCGGTCGCCGCGACCGTACTCAACCACGGCGCACTGTCCTTCCAGACCATTGCACAGATGATAAAGGCAAACCAGATCGCCAGTGCTGCACCACGGAGCACGGAGTGCCACACGGGGAGTGTGCGGCCGATGTACGCGTCGGTATCAGGCCCGCGTACCGAGTTGCTCAGCACGGGATCGTCAAGGTCGGTCACGGTCCGGAGCGGAATACCCGCTTCCTTCAAGAGCGCCGACAACCCGGTGAGTTCTAGTAGGTCCCCACCCTTATTGGGTCGGGAACCCGGCATAGGTGCTTCCGGCAGCCACTCCATGAGGGGAAGTCGAAAGAGGCGCGCCCCCTCTGCGTTCTGGAACTCCACGACACCCCAGTCACCCGCTGGACGCAGCCGCTTGAAGGCATCCTCGCCGGGCAGTTCGATATGAACAGCTCGAGAAATTCCCGCCCCTCCGGCCGGGTAGCGCTTCTCGTTGCCCTCGGGAGTTCGGAACACCAGTGAGGATCCGTCCCAGTAAATGCGGGAGATTCGCACGGTGTCGAGATTGGGAGTGCGTTGCGCAAAGGGGCGCAGGGCATGCTCCGGCACCTCCGCTGCTGTGCCGCGGCTTGGCGTTCCGTGCATATCCCTTCCCAGGTGCCGTCTTTCAGGCCGTCGTTGTTGATCGCGCCGTCGATCGCCTCGCAGGCCGCCTTCTCCGCCGCGTCGCGGATGTCCTTGGCGTCCTGCAAGGTCTTCCGCGCGCCGGAGAGCTTGGTCTCGGCGGCTTCCTGCCGGCCCTTCAGCTTCTCGGTGTCCGGATCGTCGTCCGGGGTGTCCTTCGGCCGGCCGTCGAGCGCCTTGGTGGAGCTCTTGTGCTCGGAGTCGGCCTCTTGCGCCTCCTGCAGCGCCTTGGCCGCGAGCTTCTGGGCGCGGTGCAGTTCCGAGGCGAACTCCTTGGGGTAGGTCTCCCCCCTCCTTGACCTCGGTGCCCGTGGCCTTGGCCGCGACGTCGTAGCGCTTGAAGGCCTTCCGGAGCTTGCCCTCGGCCTCCTGGGCCTCACCGCGGAACTCGTCCGCGGCCTTGCTCTTCCATGCCTCGACGGAGCCGCCCGCCTTGATCTCGTCGGCCTGGCGCTTGAGGGAGTCCGCGGTGGCACGCAGCTTCTTCCCCAGCGCCGCGACGGTGTGGGGGTCGCCGGGGATCGGATCGGAGGACTCGCCGAGAACTTCCCACTCGTGAACGGGAGGGCGCGCGGTCATCTCTTGCCCGTCCCGGAGTTCTTGTGCTTGGCGTCCTCGCCGCGCAGGGCGTCCGCCAGAGACGAGTCGATCTCCTGGTACGACTTCCCCGCCTCGGTGGCGATCTTGGCGAGCTTCTCCAGCTCGTCCGTGAGTCGCTCGCGGTGAATCTTCCAGCTCGCGGTGAATCTTCCAGTTCGAGCTGAATTCCCCGAACGTGTCGATGACGGACTGTGAGCCCAGATCCTTCACACCGTAACCGTCGGCCGGATTCGCCGCTTTGGTGAACTCTTTGTGGATCCCGCTCAACGCGGAGCCGAACTCCTTGATGCGCTCGGTGTCCGCGACGATGTCTTTCCCATGACACTCCCCCCTGGGGTCGGAAAGCGGTGGGTGCAGCAAGTCCTGTCGTCCAGGACCCGCCCCCAGTGGTCTCCCCGACCGCGGAGGGAATGGCGCGCCGCGCACCCGGCGCCGCGAACGCGAAGAATAGCGAGTCGCGGAGCCAGGTGCGACAAGACGCATGCGAGGAAATGCGCCGGGAGGCGGTCAGCCGCCCTTGACGCCCTTGGCGAGGTCCTCGTCGAGCTGCTCGAACTTGTCGGCAGCGGTCTCGAGGAACTTGGCCATGCCCTCGAGGCCCTCGATTGCCTGCGAGGCGCCCTTCTTGAACTCTTCGAAGGAGGTCTGGAACTCCTTCGAGGACCGCTTGGTCACGTAGCCGCTGCTGACGAGACCGTCGACGTAGTCCTTGAGCTTGTCGAGCTTGTCGTCGATCTTGGTGCGCTCGGTCTTGAGGTGCTTACCGGCACGCCGCATGTCGTCATATGTGACGTCAACGTCTTTGGACATCGTTCAACCCCTTATGTCATGCCCCAGGGCCGACCCCCGTGGCTCCTGTCCAGCGGACGGTGTGAAGATCCGCTGATGTTGCAGCTTAGGGGGGAAGTCGCAAGGAGCGCAGCCGCGGTTCCCGGCCCCCGATTCGCGCTCCGGGGCGAAGCGTGACAAACGCTCAGCCCGCCTTCGGTCCGTCTTCGGCGGGGCCGGAGGAGGCAGATATTGTCGCTGTGTTCCGAGGCCTGCGTTTCCGGGGGAGGCCCCGGTCCCCCCACCTGGAGGATGACTGTGCGCCTGACTCTGACCGTCGTCGACCCGCTCGGTGGCGCCAGTGCCGATGTCGTACTCGATGCCGAGCCCGAGTCCCCGATCCATTCGGTGGCCGGCGAGTTGGCCGGTCATGTGGATGTGCACGGCGGCGCGCAGATCATTCCCATCGGAAGTCAGCGCGGCGCGGCGAGCGGTCCTCCCGCGGTGTACGTGGACGGGCACCCGCTGGACCCCGCGGCGACCCTCGCCGGCTCACCGCTGCGCGACGGCGCCGTCGTCAGCCTCCGCGACCCGGCCGGCTGCCTCCCCGGCGAGCCCGTGGGGCTCATCGAGCTGCGGGTCGCGGGAGGCCCCGGTGCCGGGGCGGTGCACCGGCTGGGCGTCGGCCGGTACGACATCGGCCGCGGCGCGGCCTCCTACGTCCGGGTCGACGACCCCGAACTGGCCGACCGGGCCGTGACGCTCTCGGTGGCGGCGAACGGCACCTGCCAGGTCGCCGTGCACGCCGACAAGGACGGCGCGAGGCTCGACGGCGAGGCCTTGGACGGCGACGACTGGCCGCTGGGCGGCCAGCTGGCCGTCGGCAACACGCTGCTGGAGATCACCCGCTACACCCCGCCGGACGCGGCCCTGAAGTGGTCCGACGACGGAGCGGGCCTGGACTACAACCGGCCGCCGCGGCTCCGCCCGCCGGACCGCACCACGCAGTTCCGGCTGCCCTCGCCCCCGCGGGAGAACGAAGCCCGGCCGCTGCCCTGGCTGATGGCGCTGTCGCCGCTGGTCATGGCCGTCACCATGGCCATGGTCATGGGGCGCTGGTACTACCTGATCATGGCGGTGTTCAGCCCGATCCTGCTGTTCGCCAACTACTTCATGGACAAGAAGCACGGGCGGAAGTCGCACGCCAAGCTCGTCAAGGAGTACCAGGAGCACAAGGAACGCATCGAGAAGGACGCCGGGGAGGCCCTGGTCACCGAGCGCCTCGACCGGCGGCACGGCGCTCCCGACCCCGCGACCGTGCTCGGCCTGGGCACCGGCCCGCGCACCCGGCTCTGGGAGCGCCGGCGCACCGACGCCGACCATCTGCAGCTGCGCGTCGGCACCGGGCAGCTGCCGTCCGCCGTCGTCCTCGACGACCCCGAGCAGGACGACCACCGGCGCCAGGTCACCTGGCGGATCGAGGACGCCCCGGTCTCGCTCTCGCTCGCCGAGTACGGGGTCATCGGCATGGCCGGCCCCGGGGACTCGCCCCAGGCGCTCGCCCGCTGGGCCGTCGCCCAGACCGCGGTCCTGCACAGCCCGCTGGACGTGCAGTTCTACGTGCTGACCGAGGCGTCGGGGCGGCAGAGCTGGGAGTGGACCCGCTGGCTGCCGCACTCCCGCCCCTCGGGCGCGGCCGACGCCAACCTCCTCATCGGCACCGACGCGGAGACCGTCGCGGCCCGCATCGGCGAGCTCACCCAGATCCTCGACGCCCGCATCAAGGCCGCCAAGGAGAGCCGGGCGCAGGGGACCTCGTTCTCCGACCCGGACATCGTGGTGGTCTGGGACGGCTCGCGCCGGCTCCGCTCCATGCCCGGTGTGGTCCGGCTGCTCCAGGAGGGGCCGGCCGTCGCCATGTACGCGCTCTGCCTCGACGCCGAGGAGCGCTTCCTGCCCGGTGAGTGCAAGGCGTTCGTGATCGCCGAGGAACCGGCCCGGGACCACATCACCGACCGCGCAGCGGCCGCCGTCGGCGCCGCGACCGAGCAGGCCGGCGGGTTCCCGTCCTTCCAGGCCTGGCACGCGGCACCGGCGGGGAACACCCCGGCCGCCGGGAGCGAGCCCGCCGCCCCGGCGCTGCGGCTGCGCGTCGAACAGGCCGGCGAGGCGCGCATCCGGGACGTGCGCCCGGACTTCGTCTCCCCCGCCTGGTGCGGCCGGCTGGCCCGCATGATCTCCCCGCTGCGCGACATCAGCGGCGAGACCGAGGACTCCGCGCTGCCCGGTGCCAGCCGGCTGCTGGACGTCATCGAGATGGAGCCGCCGACCGGACCGGCGGTGGCCGCACGCTGGCGGATGGGCGGCCAGTCGACCATGGCCGTGATCGGCGAGTCGTACGACGGCCCGTTCGGCATCGACATCCGCAAGGACGGGCCGCACGGCCTGATCGCCGGAACCACTGGTTCCGGTAAGTCGGAGCTGCTGCAGACCATCGTGGCGGCGCTGGCGGTCGCCAACACCCCCGAGAACATGACGTTCGTCCTCGTCGACTACAAGGGCGGCTCGGCGTTCAAGGACTGCGTGAAGCTGCCGCACACCGTCGGCATGGTCACCGACCTCGACGCCCACCTGGTCGAACGCGCCCTGGAGTCGCTGGGCGCCGAACTCAAACGCCGCGAGCACATCCTCGCCGCGGCCGACGCCAAGGACATCGAGGACTACCAGGACCTGGTGCGCCGCGACCCCTCGCACGCGCCCGTCCCCCGACTCCTCATCGTCATCGACGAGTTCGCCTCCATGGTCCGTGACCTGCCGGACTTCGTCACCGGCCTGGTCAACATCGCCCAGCGAGGCCGTTCGCTCGGCATCCACCTGCTCCTCGCCACCCAGCGCCCCAGCGGTGTCGTGTCGCCGGAGATCCGCGCCAACACCAACCTGCGGATCGCCCTGCGGGTGACCGACGGCGGCGAGTCCGCCGACGTCATCGACTCGCCCGAGGCCGGGAACATCTCCAAGAACACCCCCGGCCGCGCCTACGTCCGCACCGGTGCGGCCTCGCTCATCCCGTTCCAGTCCGGACGGGTCGGAGGCCGCCGCCCCGGCGCCGCGGACCCGGCCGTCGCCGCGCCGTGGGCCGAGCAGCTGGCCTGGGAGGCGCTCGGGCGGGCCCGGCTGAAGAAGCCCGCGTCCGCGGCCCGCGAGGAAGAGGAGATCACCGACCTCAAGGTGCTCGTGGACGCCGTCCGCGAAGCCAACGAACAGCTGGGCATCCCGTCCCAGCACAGCCCGTGGCTCCCGGCCCTCGACGAGACGCTGCTGCTCGATGACATCCCCGCGGTGCAGGGCGCCGGCGCCCTGCCGCCCGCCCCCTACGGCATCGAGGACCTGCCCGCGGACCAGGCGCGGCGCCCCGTCGCGGTGGACTTCGCCACCTTCGGCCACCTGCTGCTCGCCGGAGCGCCCCGGACCGGCCGCTCCCAGGTGCTGCGCACCATCGCCGGTTCGCTGGCCCGCACCCACTCGACCGCCGATGTGCATCTGTACGGCATCGACTGCGGCAACGGCGCGCTCAACGCGCTCACCAAACTCCCGCACTGCGGCGCCGTGGTCGGCCGCAACCAGACCGAGCGGGCGGTGCGCCTGGTCAACCGGCTCATGGCCGAGGCCACCCGCCGCCAGGAACGCCTCGCCGAACACGGCTACGCGGACATCGGCGAACAGCGCGCCGGCGCACCGGCCGAGGAGCGGCTGCCGCACATCGTGGTGCTCCTCGACCGCTGGGAGGGCTGGCTGCCGACCCTCGGCGAGCTCAACCACGGCGAGCTGACCGACCAGCTCATGGTGCTGATGCGCGAGGGCGCGAGCGTCGGCATCCACGTCGTCATCACCGGTGACCGCCAGCTGCTCGTCGGCCGGATCAGCTCGCTGACCGAGGACAAGTACGGTCTGCGCCTCGCCGACCGCTCCGACTTCTCGATGCTCGGCATCAACCACCGCAAGGTGCCCGAGGAGTTCCCGCCGGGCCGCGCCTTCCGGAACGAGACGGCGACCGAGACCCAGTTCGCCCTGCTGTCCGAGGACGCGACCGGCCAGGGGCAGGCAGCCGCGCTGACCGCCATCGGCGAGGCCGCGATCGCGCGCGACGCGGCGGTGCCCCGGGCGCAGCGCCCGTTCCGCGTCGACGTGCTGCCCAGCCGGATCTCCTTCGAGGAGGCCTGGGAGCTGCGGGACCAGGAGGCCGCCCGGTCCGACCTGTGGAGCCTGGTGGGCATCGGCGGCGACGAACTCACGGGCTTCGGACCCGACCTCGGTCAGGGCACCCCGACGTTCGTCATCGCCGGACCGGCGAAGTCCGGCCGCAGCACGGTCCTGATGAACATGGCGCGCGCCTACCTGGCCCGCGGCGTACGCCTGGTCGTGGCGGCACCGCGCCCCTCCCCGCTCCGGGAACTGGCCGGCCACGACGGGGTGCTCCAGGTCTTCACCGACGACGACATCGAGACGGACGACTTCACCGAGGCCATCAGCACGGCCTCCCCGGAACAGCCGGTGGTGGTGCTGATCGACGACGGCGAGATGCTCGACGACTGCGACGCGGAAGGCGAACTCAAGCGGGTCGTCCAGCGCGGCAACGAACGCGGCCTCGCCCTGGTCATCGCCGGTGACGAGGAGGACGTCTGCTCCGGCTTCAGCGGCTGGCAGGTCGACATGAAGAAGGGCCGCCGCGGCGTGCTGCTCTCCCCGCAGGACTCCTCGAGCGGCGAACTGATCGGCGTCCGCATCACCCGCAGCAACGTCGGCGACCCGGTCACCCCGGGCAGGGGGCTGCTGCACCTGGGGAGCGGGGAGTTCTTCGCGGTGACGTTGCCGTTGTAGGACGGTCGAAGGGGCCGTCCGACGGCGTCGGTCGGGCCCGGGACGGAATGCGAAGTGCGGGCCGAGGAATCGGCCCGCACTGTCATCCGGCGAGGTCTCCGGGGGCGACGGAGCTCCGACCGCCGCGCCGGCAGCCGGAGCCTCGGATCAGCGGTTGACCGCCTGGTGCTCCTGGACCGTGACGTCGGTCGTGCTCCCAAACGTGCCGTCGGGAAGTTGCCCGCCCTGTCCCTGGGAGCTCTTCCAGGTGATCTTCCAGGTGAGCGTGGCCTTGAGGTGGTGCGGGCCCGTGCCGGCTGTCGAGCGGAGGTAGGTGAGGCCGCAGGGCGGCGTCTCTCCCTTCTTTTCGTCGGAGTACGGGGCGCCGATGCTGTCGTCCTCGCCGATCGGGCATTCGCCGGACGCCGGGTAGAGCTTGGCGTCCTCCGTACCGGGGTCGAGCCTGAGGGCGACGGGCTTCGCCGTCGTGGTCGCGGAGAACCCTGTGCCGGGAATGCTCGCGGTCACGGAGATCGGCTTGAACTTCGCCTTGTCCAGCCAGACCCAGGTGTCGAGGTTGACCGTCTGCTTGCCGACGGGGTTCATCGAGATACGGGTGCCGGGGACGGGGAGTTCGTCGTAGGCGTATTCGGCGAGGACCTTGGGGGAGACGGCCATCGGCTCGTCCGGGGTGTCGTTCTCGTCGACCCAGAACGGAATCTTGTCGCAGGAATTCGCTTTGGGGTCGTCCTTGCGGTTCGGGTTGACGACTCCGGACCAGAAGGCTCCTTCACCCTGCTTGTCAAGGTTGTAGTTCTTGTACGGGTGACCCTTGTCGTAGATGCTGTTGAGGAGGTTGTAGATCTGATGACCGATGAGCGGGACATCGGAGAAGCCCTTGACTGACTTCTTCAGCTCACTCGGTGTATAGGCCGGTTCGTACCAGCATGGGGGTGGCGTCCAATTCGTGTCCGAGGACGCGAGACTCCCGGTCTTCCGGGGGGCGGAAGACCCTCCGGAGACGGTCGTCTGAACCTTGGTCTCGGCAGTGATGTTGTTGCTGTGCGTCCCGCCTTGTGAAGTGCCACGACGCGGGGGACCGGAAGGCGTTTTTCGGGCGTCGGCGGGCGGAGCTGCCGCAATGCCGACAGCGATGGCAGTTGCGACAACTGTCGCTGTCCTCCGCAGCCCGATGCTCACGGCTGGCACTGCTTCGCTCCTTCGTCCGAGGATACGCTGGTCGACTGCCAGACGCCCGCCTTGTTCTTCTCCATGCGTTCGTTGTAGAGGGCGTAGTCCTTCGGTGATGGAGAAGTCTTGGTGACCTTGTGGGTCTTGGTGTTCTTGCTGTAGGCCTTGCTCTCATCCGAGCAGTAGATCACCGTTGCCGACCCGTCCTTGAGTAGCGTCACTGAACGGTTGTAATAGCGCGTGGTTCCGGTGAATGTGGACCCGGACTCGGCGAAGCCGCCGATATAGGCGTAGGCATCGATCAGCGCCCGGCCCTTCAAGTAGAAGGTCAGCCCCGGCTGCTTGTTGCCGCCCTTGGTGATCACTTCATCGATCGAGTTGATGGCCCGCTCGTTGTCCGCCAGGACTGCGTCCTTCTTCGGGTCGCCCGTCTTCCCGCCCTCGAAAACGTTGTGCACGTCCTTCGGAAGGGTGATCTTGGGCCGCTTGATCCCGTCGTCCGAAGGCGACGCGCTCGGGTCCGCAGAAGTCGTGGACTTGCCCGCTCCCTCGATCGAGTCGTCATTCTTGCTGTTCGAGCCGCCGCCGCAAGCGGTGAGGGTCAGCAGGGCCGCCGCCGAGGTCAGTGCGGTCACGCAGGCCTTCGTGCGCGCGTGCATGGTCACTTCCACTTCTTCTGCAAGTTCTTCTACGGGTCGTCAGGATCTTCTCCATGATGATCGGATCCTGGATGCCCATCGATGATGACATGGACGCGGAGAGTGATCCCGAGTCATGGCTTTGCGTGTGGATTGCGGGGTGTTCGCCCGAAGTTCACGATCACTGACAGGCTTTGAGGTGCTTATCGGCTGCTGATACGGTGCGATGACTTGACAGCTTCATGCCAGCGACGTATTCGCGCGGGTGGGGGCTGGTATGGCATGAATGCCCGAAATTGAAGACGACGTGCGGGAGTATGTGGCGTGAAGGTCCAGGAGCGGACGGCGGCGGGGGGCCACAGGGCTTCGGGGGCCGGTCAGCCAATGGGGGACAGGCTTCCCTCTGCACCTCGTGAGCGTAAGCCCGCGCTTGCCGCTCTCGCAGTTCTTCTCATCCTCGTCGGTGCGCTCGGGGCGACGGTCCTCGTGCTGCGGGCCGGGGAACGTATAGAAGTTGTGAAGATTACGCGTGACGTTCCCGCGGGCAAGCCGGTGCCGGAGTCCGCGATGGCTTCCGTGATGGTCGCCGAGGATTCCGGCGTGCAATACGTGAAGTGGGAAGAGCGCAAGCTGGCCCGCACGAAATACCGTGCCGCCACCGATCTCACCGAAGGTTCCCTGCTCGTCGGTTCGATGCTGTCGGACGACTCCGGCGTTCCCGCGGGCAAGGTCGTCGTCGGACTCTCCCTCAAGGCCGGGCAGTTCCCCAAGGGGCTGAAGACCGGGGACACCGTGTCCGCGTACCGCGTCGGCACTGAGACGTCCGCCTCCAAGCCCTCCTCCGGTTCGGCGGGTTCCGCCGGCTCCGCCGGTACCCCCCTGACGCAGAACGCCAAGGTGCACGACGTCACCGCCGCCACCGGTGAGACCATCAGCAGCTCGGACCTGCCCGTCTCCCTCCTCGTCAACCAGGACGAGGCCGAGGCACTGGCGCAGGCGGCCGCCGGCGGTCAGGTCGCGGTCGTGCTCGTGCCCAAGAACGCCGGTTGATGCCGGACTCGTTGGCCCTGCGATCCACGCGGGTCCCCAGGGCAGGTAGGGACTAAAGGAATATGGCGCTCATCGCTCTCGCCGCGGACAAGGGTTCGCCCGGCGTCACCACCACGGCTGTCGCACTCTCCGCCGTCTGGCCGCGCCGCGTGCTGCTGGCCGAGGCCGACCCGGCCGGCGGGGATCTGGTCTACCGCAGTGCGGCCGCGCACGGCGGTCCGCTCGACCCCAACATCGGCATGCTCTCCATCGCGGCCACCGCACGTCGCGGCCTCGCCGCGGAACAACTCTGGGACCACGCCCAGCCGATGTCCGGCGGCCTCGACGTCGTCGTCGGCCTCGGCAACGCGGAGCAGGCCGTCGGCCTCGCCGGCCTGTGGCCCACGCTCGGCCGGGCGTTCAACGGCCTCGCCGAGACGGCCCAGCAGCCGGCCGACGTCATCGCCGACTGCGGCCGCATCGGCCCCGACGCGGCCGTCTCCGAGATGCTCTCGCAGGCCGCGCTGGTCCTGCTGCTCGCCCGCACCGAACCCGAGCACCTCGCCCGGATCCGGGACCGGGCCGCGGCGCTCTCCGCCAAGCTGCACGGTGCCCAGCGCGGCGCCGCGCAGCTCGGTCTGCCGCTGATCGGTGTGCTGCTCATCGCGGACCCCGGCAACACGCGGCTGCCCGGGCAGGTCAACGACATGCTCGTCGCCTCGCAGACCGGTGCCCGGGTCGTCGGTGTGATCGCCGAGGACGCCGTCGGCGCCGGGCAGCTGTCGGGCCGCAAGCGCGGCCGGGTGGAGAAGTCCCTGCTGATCCGCTCCGCCCGCAAGGTCGTCGGCGATCTGCACCAGCAGTTCGGTTCCGCCTGGGCCGGGCCGGCGATGCCGGGCACCGGAGCCGTGCAGTGAGTGGCGGCACCCTGGGCGGAGGACACACCCTGGGGGGCTCTCCCGGGCAGCCGGCCCACAGCGTCGTCGACCACTCCCTCGTCAAGCGGTTCCGGCAGGAGGCCGGTGACCGGATCGCGGAACAGCGCCGTCTGGACCAGACGTCCGGCGTCGCCCCGATGTCCACCGAGGACGAGCGGCAGTACGCCCGCGCGGTCATAGCCCAGATACTCGAGGAGTACGCCCGGGCCGAGATCAACGCGGGCCGGTCGCCGCTGGACGCCGAGACCGAGGAGGCGTACGCGGCGGCCGTGCACGCGGCGCTGTTCGGCGTCGGCCGGCTCCAGCCGCTGCTCGACGACGCCGAGGTCGAGAACATCGACATCAACGGCTGCGACCACGTCTTCGTCGGGTACGCCGACGGCCGTGAGGTGCAGGGCGACGCCGTCGCCGAGACCGACGAGGAGCTCGTCGAGCTCATCCAGGTCCTCGGCGCCTACTCGGGTCTGTCGTCCCGCCCCTTCGACTCGGCCAACCCGCAGCTCGACCTGCGGCTCCCCGACGGCTCGCGGCTCTCCGCGGTCATGGAGGTCACCCGCCGCCCGGCGCTGTCCATCCGGCGGGCCCGGATGGGCAAGGTCTTCATGGCCGACCTGGTGGGCAACGGGACCATCTCGCCGGAGGTCGCCAACTTCCTGGCCTGCGCCGTGCGCGCCCGCAAGAACATCATGATCGCGGGGGCCACCAACGCCGGAAAGACCACCCTGCTGCGGGCCCTCGCCAACGAGATCCCGCCGCACGAGCGGCTGATCACCGTGGAACGCGCCCTGGAGCTCGGCCTGGACCAGTTCCCCGATCTGCACCCCAACGTGGTGGCGTTCGAGGAGCGGCTGCCCAACTCCGAGGGGCTGGGCTCGATCAGCATGGCGGAGCTCGTGCGCCGTTCGCTGCGCATGAACCCCTCGCGGGTCATCGTCGGTGAGGTCCTCGGCGACGAGATCGTCACCATGCTCAACGCGATGTCGCAGGGCAACGACGGCTCCCTGTCCACGATCCACGCGAACAGCTCCAGCGAGGTGTTCAGCCGTATCTCCACCTACGCGCTCCAGGCCAACGAGCGGCTGCCCATCGAGGCCAGCCAGATGCTCATCGCCGGAGCCATCAACTTCGTCGTCTTCATCGAGCGCCGGAACAACTTCCACAGCGGCGGGCGGCTGAGCCGCACCGTGACCTCGGTCCGCGAGGTCAACGGTGTCGACGGCCGCGTGCTGTCCAGCGAGGTGTTCGCCGAGATGCCCGACGGGCGGATCGTGCCCCACGCGCCCATCTCCTGCCTCGAAGAACTGACCGTCCACGGCTACCGGCCGTCCGGGACCTGGGGGTGACCACGGCCGTATGAACGGAATCTCTGCCCTGGGCGGCATCTTCTCGCTGCCCGTGCTGTACGCACTGCTGTCCGGCGTCGTCGTGGGAGGCGGCGTGGCGCTGCTGATCGTGGCGGTGCGCGGGCTGCCCGCCAAGCCCGAACACGAGAAGGCGAAGGCGAGCGAGCGGGCGGCGGAGCTGGCGCGCTTCGCCAGCCGCCGCGGTTCGCTCGCCGCCGGCGTCGGCCTGGTCGTCCTGCTGCTCACCCGCTGGGCGGTCGCGGGCCTCGCCGCCGGCATCCTGGTCTTCGTCTGGGACCGGCTGTTCGGCGGCGCCAAGGAGGAACGGTCCGCCATGCGCCGGGTCGAGGCGCTCGCCGCCTGGACCGAGTCGCTGCGCGACACCATCGCCGGCGCCGTCGGCCTGGAACAGGCCATCCCCGCCTCCGCGCGCGCCGCGACGCCCGCCCTGCGCCCGCACCTCGACGCCCTGGTGGACCGGCTGCGGGCGCGTACACCGCTGCCCGACGCCCTCCAGCACCTCGCCGACGAGATCGACGACGCGTCCGCGGACATCATCATCGCGGCCCTCATCCTCAACGCCCGGCTGCGCGGGCCCGGTCTGCGCGAGGTGCTCGGAGCCCTCGCCAAGTCGGCCCGTGAGGAGGTCGACATGCGGCAGCGCGTCATGGCGCAGCGCTCCAGCACCCGGCGCAGTGTGCAGATCGTCGTCGGCGTCAGCGTGGCGTTCGTGCTCGGCCTGTCGATCTTCAACCCGCAGTTCGTCGAGCCCTACGGTTCGCCGGTCGGGCAGCTCGTACTGGCCGGTGTGTGCGGGCTGTTCGCGATGGGCTTCTGGTGGCTGCGCAAGCTCTCCAGCATCGACACCCCGGCCCGCTTCCTGACCCGGGACCAGCCGGCGGTGACGTTCGTACGTCCGCGTTCCGAGCAGGAGGAGGTGGCGTCGCGATGACGACGACAGTGCTGATCGGAGCCGTCTTCGGACTCGGCGTCTACATCCTGGTGCGGGCCCTGGTCCCCACCCGGCGCAGCTCCCTGTCCACGCTCGCGGAGATCGACCGGATGCGGGCGCGCGGCGTCTCGCACAGCGCGCAGAACGCCACCACGGACTCCGGCAAGCTGGGCGGACTCCGCTCCGACGTGGGCCGCCGGGTCGCGGACTTCTACCTCCAGCAGGGGTGGGAACAGCGGTCGCTGCGCGCGGACCTGGCGGTGCTCGACCGCAGCTGGGAGTCGTTCCTGGCGACGAAGGTGCTGCTCGCCGCGGCGGGGCTGTTCTTCGGCCCGCTGCTCTTCGCCGTCGCCTGGGTGCTCGGCGTCGGCAGCAGCCCGATCGTCCCGGTCTGGCTGGCGCTGCTCTTCGCCGGCATCTTCTTCATGCTGCCGGACCTGGAGGTCCGGCGGGACGCGGCGGACAAGCGCCGGGACCTCCGCCGGGTCATCGGCGCCTATCTGGACCTGGTGTCGATGAACCTGGCCGGTGGCCGGGGCCTCCCGGAGGCCCTGATGGCGGCGGCCGAGATCAGTGACGGCTGGGCGCTGCGACGGGTGCGCAACTGCCTGTCGGACGCCCGGATCACCGGTACGAGCCAGTGGCAGGCGCTCGGACGGCTCGGCGAGGAGCTGGGCGTGGAAGAGCTCAAGGATCTCTCGTCGTCGCTGGCGCTCGTGGCCGACGACGGCGCGAAGGTGCGGGAATCCCTGGCCTCCCGGGCCGAGACCATGCGGCACCGGGAGATGGCGGAGATCGAGGGCAGCGCCGGCGAGAAGTCGCAGTCGATGCTGGTCGCGCAGCTTCTGCTGTGTGCGGGCTTCCTGGTCTTCCTGATCTTCCCGGCGGCGATGCGCGTGTTCCAGGTCTGACCCCTTCTTCCCAACCCCACTTATTCGAGAGGACACCAACCATGAACTTCGGATCCCGGATCAGCCACCCGGCTGTCGACTTCCTGCTGACCTTCCTCCAGGGCCGCATCCAGCGCGCCCGCTCCGGCGAGCTCGACCGCGGCGCGTCCGCCGTCGAGTGGGTGATCATCTCCGCGGTCGTGGTGGCGATCGTCGGTGTCGTCGCCGGTCTCATCAACGCCGCGCTGAAGGACGGCGCGAAGAAGGTCGGCGACTGCATCGAGGGCGCCAAGGCCACCGGAACCTGCTGACGGGCCGGTCGACCGGCCAACGAACTTCCACGGGGACGCACAGCATGAGACGTACCACCGTCGCACCCGGCCGCGGATCGCTGCCGGGCGCCACCGCGCTGCGCCGGGGCGTGCGACGCCGGCCGGCCGCCGCGCGCGGCGACAGCGGTTCCGGCGACCGCCGGGGGCGTACGGGCGGGGATCGGGGCATGACCGCGATCGAGTTCGTGCTGTTGACGCCCGTCCTGTTCTTCATGATCTTCGCTTCGGTGCAGTTCGCGCTGTACTTCTTCGCGGATCATGTCGCTCAGGCGGCGGCGCAGGCGGGCGCGCGCGAGGCGCGCGCCGAGGCGGACGAGAACCCGGGCGGCTGGCGTGGCAAGGCGACGTCCAAGGCGCAGGGCTACATCGATCAGCTCGGGCCGCAGCTCCTCACCGCACCGGCCGTGAAGGCCGTGCAGTCCGAGCAGAACATGGTGGGCGTGGAGATCGAGGCGGACGTGCCGTCGGTCTTCCCCGGGCTGAACCTGACGGTGCACGCGCAGTCGCAGGGCCCGGTCGAGCGCTTCGTCGAAGAGGAGGGCTGATGACGCGGGAGCACGCCGCGGCACAGCCGCGGGACGCGGTCCGGCCCCCCGCGCGCACCGGGGACACTGGTGCGCGCCGCGGGGATTCGGCGGGCCGGGACGCCGGTCTGTCCACGGTCGAGGTGGTCATCCTGGCGCCGGTGATGATCCTGTTCATCCTGGTGCTCGTCGCCTTCGGGCAGTTGGTCGACGGGCGGGGCGCGGTCGACGGCGCGGCCCGCGACGCGGCCCGCGCCGGCTCGATCCAGAAGGACCCGGGGCTGGCGATGTCCGAGGCGCGGAAGGCGGCGGAGTCGGACCTCGCCGATGTGTGCGCCGGCGGCGTGACGGTGCGGAAGACGAGCGCCGGTTTCAAGGCGGGCGGATTCTTCACCGTCGAGGTCAGCTGCCAGGTCCGCGGGCTGGACATGCTGGGTCTGGACATTCCCACGAAGCTGACCGGAACCTCCACTTCACCGCTCGACCGTTACCGGAGGGCGGCATGACAGAGCCGACGGCACTGCGCGTACGCTGCCGGGCCCGGTACGCGGGACGGCTCGACGACCGGGGCTCCGGCGCCGGCGCAGTGATCATCTTCGCGGTGCTGTTCCTGGCGCTGGCCGGCTTCGTCATCGACGGCGGGCTGTCCATCTCGCAGCGCGAGCGCGCGGCCGACATCGCGGAACAGGCCGCCCGGTACGCGGCCAACGACATCGACATCGAGGCCGTCCGGGAGAACCGCGGCGGGGCCGCACCCATCAACTACGCCAACTGCGGGCAGCGGGTGCGCGAGTTCGCCCAGGAGGCGGGGCTCAGCGGCCCGGACGCCGCGCGGGCCCGGTGCACCGGGGGCGATGTGGACTTCGTCGAGGTCGACATCCAGCTGACGTACCGGCCGATTCTCACGGGGCTGTTCTACGACCGTGAGATCACCGTGCACGGCGAGTCCCGGGCCGAGATCCGCACGGGCTGACGTCGCCGTCCGGCATCACTCCTCCCCCCCCACACCGTTCAGAAAGCGGAGGTTCTCCCCTCACATGATGGAACGCATCGCTCCCACGGGCGTCGGCGTGGCC
Organism: Streptomyces sp. NPDC002055; assembly: GCF_040296705.1. Taxonomy (NCBI): domain Bacteria; kingdom Bacillati; phylum Actinomycetota; class Actinomycetes; order Kitasatosporales; family Streptomycetaceae; genus Streptomyces; species Streptomyces sp. NPDC002055. The sequence goes on along the minus strand of NZ_JBEOXS010000055.1, from coordinate 11,338 downwards.
CTCGCGGTCGCGACGGCGCTGCTGCTCACCGGCTGCAGCAGTGCGGAACCCAAGGGCTCGGGGAAGATCGAGGGTGCCGGGCAGGGGGCGAGCGAGCCCGCTCCCTCGCACTCGACGGACCGGCGCCGGGTGTCCACGGCCGGTTTCGACCTGCCGAAGGACGTCACGGTGGCCGTCGAGGCGGACACCACGGGCGACAAGGCGAAGGACGCCGTCCTCGAGGGGCACGCCAAGACCCTCATGGGACGGCTGGAGTACCTCACCGGCCGGGACCCGAAGTCCCCGGCCATCGGCCGCTACGTCGACGACACCGCCCGCCCGCCGCTGGTGGATCAGGCGGAGCAGGCCGACGGGCGGAATGAGACGGTCACCGGCACCTTCCGTTACTACCAGCGGAAGGTGACGTCGGTCCGGAAGGACATCGCACAGGTCACCTACTGCGAGGACCAGTCGAAGGCCTTCAGCAGGAACATCGGGACGGGCAAGGTCAAGAAGACCGAGCCGAGCGCCCAGGACTACATCGCGTACACCGAGGCGTTGCAGAAGACGGGCGGAAGTTGGCGCGTCCTCGCCTCGAAGTCGGAACGGGGAGCTGCCGCATGCCAGTGAATCACCTGAATCACCTCAGTCACCTGCATCACCGGAATCGCCTGGCCGGGATACCGGTCGCCGCCGCGCTGGTACTCGGCCTCGCGGCCCCGGCCTACGCCGGCACCGGATACACCCAGGGCGGCAGCGGCACCGAACAGAGCGGCTCCTCCGACCAGGGCAGCGGCACGATCGCGGCCGGGGTGAAGGTCCGCACCAACCTCAAGGCGAAGTCCGGGGCGTCGCCGGTCACCCCCGTCGACACGAACTGGACGCCGCCGCTCTGCTGGACCCAGCCCAAGTTCTCCGGCAAGGAGTACAAGGCGGACAGCAAGAAGACCGCCCTCCGCGACCCGAAGACGGGCAAGCCGCTGCCCGGCTGGGACAAGGGCAAGGACTTCCACGAGAAGGACAAGGGCGCCTGGTGGTTCCGGACCTACGACCGGGACCAGATCATGAGCGGCGACCCGGACACCCCGAAGCGGATGGAGGACTGCGCCGGCCTCCCCGGAATCGTCTGGGTGCCGGAGGGCGACCCCAAGCCCCAGAAGGCCATTTCGCCGGAGGTGCTCTCCGGGATCGCGTTCAAGGCCATGAAGCTGCCGGCCGCGCCGGTGAAGCTGAGCCCGGCGGCTAACCGGCAGATCGTGAACCTCGACACCAAGGTGAAGTTCGAGGCGCCCCTCGACCGGGTCTGGGTCACCGCGACCTTCGACGACTTCGGCGTGAACGTGGCCGCGACCACGGTGGCCACCCCGGTCGCCCTGAAGATCGACGCCGGCACGGAATTCGCCGATCCGCAGTCCTGCACGTACGACCTGCGCAAGGACGGCGACGGCTACGCGGTCGACTCGGGCGACAAGGGCTGCAACGTCACCTACCGCAAGTCCTCGGGCGACGGCACCTACCCGCTGAAGGCGCAGATCACCTGGAAGGTCACCTGGACCGACTCGGCGGACCCGGACGGCCCGGCACAGCAGCCCGCCCTGCCGGACGGCCTGTCGACGTTCGAACAGGACGTGACGGTCAAGGAGATCCAGGCCATCAACCGCTGACCGGCGGCGCACACGGCACCGCACACGGCACCGCACACGGCGCCGTACACACCGGTCACGGGAGACCTCCCGTCCTTCGACACCCCCGGGCCCGCTGACTAGGCTCGGGGGGTCGGTACTTCCCCATCACCCAGGCGACCCGCAAAGGCATAGGACATCCGCCATGGCGCGCACAGCCCGCCCCAGTCCCACCTCGACCCCCCAGCCGAGGCCCCTGCCCCGAGGCCGCCGGACCGCCGGTGACTTCGCCAAGGCCTTTCTCGCGTTCATTGCGCTGGCCGGGCTCGTCGTCGGCGTACCGGCGGCGCTCGCGTCCTTCGTCGGCTGGCCGCTGCCGAGCGAGATACCCTCGCTCGCCACCCTCCAGCAAGAGATCACCACGACGGTCTTCATCAAGGTCCTGACGGTGGTCGTCTGGGTGGCCTGGGCCCAGTTCACGGCCTGTGTGCTCGTCGAGGTCAAGGCCGAGCTGTCCGGAGTCGGCGTCCCCACCCGCATCCCGGGCGCCGGCCCCAGCCAACTGCTCGCCCGGCAGCTCGTCGCCGCGCTGCTGCTCGTCGGCGCGACCGCCGCGAGCTTCACGCCCGGCCTCTCCCAGCTCGGCCAGACCTACGAGGACAACCACCGGCCGACGGTGGCCGCCGCCGCGCAGCAGACCCCCGGCGACCTCGCCGTCCAGGCCACCCAGCAGGCCGCGGAGCGGATCGCGAAGGAAGCCGAGCAGACCGAGGCCAAGGGCGGGCAGTCGGCCGAGCAGGGCACGAAGTTCTACCGCATCCAGCCGCCCGAGGGCCGCCACCACGACTCCCTCTGGGAGATAGCGCAGCGCCATCTCGACGACGGGCGCCGCTACCACGAGATCTACGAGCTCAACAAGGACCGGCTGCAGCCCGACGGTTCGCAGCTCTCCCAGGCCAGTCTGATCCGCCCCGGCTGGATCATGGAGATGCCCGCGGACGCCCACGGCGGCGAACTCGTGGAGATGCCCGACGCGTCGCCGAAGGTCTCCGAGGACGTACGCGAGCAGATCAGCGACTACACCCAGTCCAGCCCGACCGCGCAGCAGGACGGCGCGGGGCAGCAGGGCGGTTCGGGAGAGCAGGGCGGCGGCCTCGACGCGGCCGGCGACCAGATCACCCAGCCCATCTCCGTCGTCCCCCAGGCCCCCGACGGTTCCGTCGAGCGCCCGGCCGACAGCGGCCCGGCGCCCGCCGCCGAACAGGCCACGCCCGCACAGGAGTCGTCCTCCTTCGGTCTCTCCGACGCCCTCATGGGCGCCCCGCTGCTCGCCGCCGGTCTGCTCGGGGCGCTCGGCCGCCGCCGCCGGGCCGCCCTCTGGCAGTCGGCGATGCGTGCGGTCGGCGGCCGCACCCCGGACCTGATGACGCCCACCGGCGCCGCCGCGGACGTCCAGGACGCGCTGTTCGTCGGCGCCGACCCGGACGCCGTCCGCGACCTCGACCGGGCCCTGCGCGGCCTCGCCGCCGCCCTCGGCGCGGAGAACCGCACCCTGCCCACCGTCTACGCCGCCTGGCTCACCGACGGCGAACTGCACCTCCAGCTCGCCCACCCCGCCGGGCAGCCGCCCGCGCCCTGGCAGCTCGGCCAGGACCAGACCTTCTGGCGCATCCTGCGCTCCGACGTCGTAGAGGCGGAGACCGACGGCGCCGCCGCGCCGTACCCGGGGCTGGTCAGCCTCGGCTCCTTCGACGACGCGCGCCTGATGCTCAACCTGGAGGCCGTGCCGGGCATCGTCTCGCTGTCCGGTGCCGCCGCGGACCGTGCGGCCGTGCTGGCGTCCGTCGCCGCCGAACTCGCCACCAACGGCTGGTCGGACCGGCTGACCGTGACCCTCGTCGGCTTCGGCGAGGAGCTCGGAGCCCTGGCCCCGACCCGCATCCGGCACCTCGAGGACACCGCCGCTCTGCTGGAGACCATGGGCGCCGAGACCGACCAGCGGCGCCGCGCTCTCGGCAACGCGGGCCACGACTCGGTCCTCACCGGCCGCACCGGACCGGCCCAGCACACCCAGTGGGCACCGCACCTGGTGCTGCTCGCCGAGCAGCCGGGCGAGGCGGAGGCGGCACAGATCGCCGAACTCGCCTCCGACTCCGGCCGGCTGGGCATCGGCTACCTGGTGGGAGCCGGATCCACCGGCCTGCCGGGCGCCACCTGGGAACTGGAGATCACCTCCGACGGCCGGCTGCTGGCCCCGCTGCTCGGCCTGGAACTCCAGGCGCAGCAGCTGCCGCAGGAGCTGCACGCGGCGGTCGTGGAGCTCTTCACCGACGCCGACCCGGCCCCCGAGGGCCAGGAGCGGGAGCCCGACCGGGCCCGCATGCCGTTCATGGTGGACATCAGCGAGCAGGGCCGCCCCGCCGTCTACGCCCGCCTGGTCGGCCCGTACGAGGTGATGGGCCTCGACGACCCCGACGGCGAACGCAGCCCGCTGCTGCACGAAGCGCTCGCCATGCTGCTGCTGCACCGGGAGGGCGTGCACCCGCGCGTCCTGGCGTCGGCGCTGTGGCCGCGCGGCGCCACCGAGGACGTCCGTGACTCGCTCATCGAGCGGCTGCGCGGCTGGCTCGGCAACGACCCGGACGGCACCCCCCGGCTCGCCACCGACGACACCGGACGGCTCACGCTCGCCCGGTCCGTCGTCTCCGACCTGGACGTGCTGCGCACCCTGCACCACGAGGCGACCGCGGGAAGCGGTGCGCAGCGGGCCTCCGTACGGGAACGGCTGCTCACCGACGCCCTCGCGCTGGTCCGGGGCCCGCTCCTGGCGGACCGGCCCGCGGGCCGCTACGGCTGGCTCTCCCACGAGATCATCGACGCCCGGCTGCCGCTGCTCGTCGCGGACGTGGCGCTCGCGCTCTCCGAACACCACCTGGGCGCCGAGCACCCGGAGAAGGCGATCGAGGCCCTCAACACCGCGCTGCCGTCGGCGCCGTCGGACGAGCGGCTCTGGAACGAGCAGCTCCGGGCGGCCCACGCCACCGGTGACGCGGCCCTGCTGGAGTCCACCGCGGAGTCCCTGATCGCCCACAACAACGCCCTGAGCGGCGGTGCGCGGGGCCTGCCGCCGCGCACCGAGGCCCTGCTCGACGAACTGCTGCCGTCCTGGCGCGGCACGGAGGCCGCCACCGGCTGACACCGTCCGCCCGGCGCGGGACACCACACAACACGGCTGGGGCCGGAGTCCGTACAGGACTCCGGCCCCAGCCGCTGTCGGGCCACCCGGCGCGGCCCCCCCCACCGCGCCGGGCCACCTTCGGTCCGGACCGTCTACTGGATAGTCCAGCCGACCCGGCCGACGCCGCTGCTGTAGAGGGCGCAGACCCCCTGCGACTCCGAGTACTGCCCCGGAGCCAGGGTCACCCACTGACCGGAGACGTCCGGGGCCCGCCCGCAGACGATCTCCGCGCGGAAGGTGACCGGGTGGCCGGTGTTGTTGGTGCAGCCCGCGATGCCGTGGTCGGGGTTGTTGGCGTGGGTCCAGCCATGACAGTCCACCCCGCCCGGGGTGGCGGACTCAGCCGCCTGCGCCACCGGCGCGCTGAGCCCGAAGGCGACAGCGGACAGGGTGGCGGCGATGCCGACGGCGAAAGCGTTCCTCGTGAAGCGCACGATGTGCCCCCGTAGTACTGGTAGTTGGGTGTCTGACCCGGCCACCCCTCGGGGTGCCCGGTGACGACCAGTCAAGGACACCGGCAGGCGGACGGGAACCTCACAGATCCGAGGGTGGCCCTCCCGGAGGTGGCGCGACGCTCCCTGGCCTGGCCTGGCCCGACCTGGCCTGGCCCGACCTGGCCTGGCCCGACCTGGCCTGAGCCGACCTGGCCTGACCCGGCCCGGCCCGGCCCGGCCTGACCTGGCCCGGCCCGCGTCCCGCTCCTGAGCCGCGCCCCGTCCCCGTGCCCCGCGACGCTCCCCGCCCCGCCGCCCGGTCAGCCCTTGCTGACCGCCGTCAGGATCTCCGGGAGCCGGCCCGACACCCGGGGCGCCGCGATGCGCAGGCCGAGCGCCACCAGCGCCAGCCCGTAGGCCGCGCCCAGCGGCAGGACGAGCCACAGCCAGGCGTGCGCGCCGGCCAGATGCAGCCAGATCGTCAGCCCCAGCACCGGTGCGCTCACGATCAGCCCGGCGAGCAGCGAGACGCCGAAACTGATCCAGGCCAGCCCTGTTTGCCCCGGTGCCGCACTCTTGTGACCACTGTCCTGCGGAATCGAGTACGGGAACACGGCCGAGGCCAGCGCGCCCGTCCCCACCAGGGAGCCCAGCAGCGTCAGCGAAAGGCCCAGCACCTCCGGAAGCGCGTCCCACTGCCCGGCATACGCGGCGGTACCCACCGTCACCAGCAGCACGAACGGCACTCCCACGGCGCCCAGCGCCATCGCCCGGCCACGGAGCTCCAGCAGAGCGTCGCGGCGGGAGGCTATCGTCTGCGCCACCATCCAGAACGCCGACGTGTCCTGCCCGAACTGGTTGCCCATCTGCAGGCCCAGCAGGCCCGCCGCCCAGCACGCCGTGTACACGCTGGTGTTGCCCTGCAGCGCCGAGACGAACGGGAGCAGCAGGCCCACCCCGAGCGATGTCGCCCAGGAGGCACGCGACCTCGGGTCACGCCAGGAGTACCGCAGCGTGCGCAGCATGACCGTTCCGGTACGGCCTGCCGGCAACAGTCCTGCCAGCCCCGCGCTCCGGCCCTCCTTCTGCTGCTCCTGCGTCACCGCCTGCAGCGTCGAGCCGTCGGGCGCGGTCATCAGATGCACCAGACTCCGCTGCCACCACCGCAGCAGCAGCACCAGCACCACGGCGTTCGCCAGCAACTGGGCCAGACACTGGACGTATGCGCCCTCCCCGGCCGCCCGGACGGCGTCCAGCGCCGAGGCCGGCGGCAGCCAGCGCAGCACTTCCGAGGCCGGCTCCAGCACCTTCAGCCCGTCGGGCTCGGCCAGCTTCTGCGCCCCCAGATTGACGAACTGCAGGCCGATGGCGATGAACAGGCCGCTCAGCAGCGCCAGGTCGCGGCCCTTGCGGCTGGTCAGCAGCCGGATGTTGGCGGCCGCGACCGCGCGCGACAGCGCCACGCACACCAGCATCACCAGCGCCGCCGCCGGCACCCCGGCCGCCACCGCAGCCGCGCCGTCCGCCACGGCGATCACCGAGCCGACGACGAGCGTCAGGGTGAACAGCGGGCCTATCCCGATCAACGAGCTGACCAGCAGTGCCCTGACGAGTGGCCGGGGCCGCAGCGGCAGCATCACCAGCCGTGTCGGGTCCAGCGTCTCGTCACCGCCCGGGAACCACAGCGGCATCGCCGCCCACCCCAGCGCCAGCAGCGCCACGACGACCACGGTGAGCGCCGCGGCGTGCGCATTGCCGCGCAGTGCGATCAGCCCGATCAGCTGCAGCGCCGCGAACAGCAGCGTCACCACGACGGACGCCACATACGCGACCCGGCGGCCCGACGACTGGCGCAGGCCGTTGCGCAGCAGCGACAGCTTCAGCCGAACGAAGACCGGGGTGAGCGCGGGGGCGACGGGCGCCGCGGGCGCCGTGCCGGCGCTCACCGGGCGCCGCCGAGCCACTCCAGATCCTGCCCCGACGCCCCGGCGCTCGCGCCGACCAGTTCGAGGAAGGCGGCCTGCAGCGAGGGGGCGTCGCCGCGCACCTCCGCCAGCGTCCCCCGGGCCCGGATCCGGCCCGCCGCCATCACCGCCACCCAGTCGCAGAGGCTCTCCACCAGCTCCATCACATGGCTGGAGAAGACCACGGTGGCGCCCGACGCGGTGTAGCGCTCCAGTACGCCGCGGATGGTCTGGGCGGACACCGGGTCCACGCCCTCGAACGGCTCGTCCAGGAAGAGCACCCGGGGGTTGTGCAGCAGCGCCGACGCCAGCCCGATCTTCTTCCGCATGCCGGTCGAGTAGTCGACGACGAGCTTGTGCTGTGAGCCGGCGAGATCCAGGACCTCCAGCAACTGGGCGGCGCGCCGGTCCACTTCCTCACCCGGCAGCCCCCGCAGCCGCCCGGTGTAGGCCAGCAGCTCCCGGCCGGAGAGCCGCTCGAACAGGCGCAGCCCCTCCGGCAGCACGCCGATCCGCGACTTCACCGCGACCGGGTCCTGCCACACGTCGTGACCGTCGATCTCGACCCGGCCGGAGTCCGGCCGCAGCAGACCGGTCACCATCGACAGCGTGGTGGTCTTGCCCGCGCCGTTCGGGCCGACGAGGCCCACGAACTGTCCGGCGGGCAGCTCCAGGTCGATCCCCGCCACGGCGACCTGCTCCCCGAAGCGCTTCCACAGGCCCTGGACGCGCACCGCGGGCTGCTGTACGGCCCCCGCGGCCGCGGCGCGGTCGCCGGGACGGGCGTCCGCAGGTGGTTCCGCACGGGCGGGCTCGGTGGTCCCGGCGGCGGTGGCCCGGCCGGCCGGCTCCCGAGCGGCGTTGTCCGCCGCCCGGTCCTTCTCGTCTCGTTCCCCTGACACAGCGGTGCCTTTCGACGTCCCCGTGGGGGCGTCCTGCGCCCCCCATCCGTCGAACACGATACGGGCGAGGGGACGGGCCGCGGCACCCTGTGGATAACTGCCCGCGGCCCGTGCGGCGCCCTGCCGGGCCCGCCGATGGCCGGGCGGCACCGCGCCCGGCACAGGAGCACGGCCTCCGGTGGCTCAGGACGCGGGAAAGCCGACGCCGGAAGCCAGATGCCGGGGCGCTGAAGCCGGAGCGCTGACGCCGGAGCATGGACGCCGGGACGCCGGAGCGCCCCGCGGCAGGGGTCCTCAGGACGCCGGGCGGCTCGGCTCAGTGGCCGCGCGACTCGGCGGCCTCCCGCCCGCAGGCGTACACCAGCGGACTGATCAGTTCTGCCACATCCGGCAGCCACCGGTTCGTGGCCGTCGGCCGCCGGGCCCACTGTGCGGCGCCCCGCGAGCCGATGCGCGTCGGCGGTGCCACCACGCAGTCGTCCTCACCCCGGGCCACCAGATCCAGACTCTGCGGCGGCATGCCCAGCCGCCTCACCAGGTCCGGCACCTTGGGCGCCGCCCCGGCCAGCACGAGGAACAGCATGCGGCGGTCCGGGGTGCAGATGATCGGCCCCAGTGGCACGGCCATCCGCTCCATCCGGGCCAGCGCCAGGCACCCGGCCGCCTCCGACACGTCCAGGACGTCGAACGCACGCCCCGTCGGCAGCAGGATCGCCGCCCGCGGCTGCTTCCCCCACAGCCGTCGGGCCACCGACGCGCTGCCCGTCGCCTGCGCCGCCCAGTCGGGGCGGGCCGGGTGCGCCCCCGGAGCGGGGCAGTCCGGTGCGGCGCACGAGCAGCGCTCGGCCCCGTCGTCGGCGGGCTCCAGCCAGGTGCCCGGGAGCACGTCCCAGTGGCGCTCCTCCACGTATCGCACGGCGGTGTCGAGCAGGGCGTCCCCGCGCTGCTGAGGGATATGAGGGACATCGGTTCCGGTCACTCCAATGGTCTCTTCCACACGCAGCACAACTCCCCCTCCCAACAAGGGTTACGGGCCACACGGGCGTGCCAGAGGCGCATCGTTTTGGCATCCGGGGCGCATGGGCGCATCGGCGGGGGCGCGCGGAAGAACGGGTGTGGGGGCGGGGTAGTGCATACGCGGCAGGGTGTGCGCGGTGGCGTGCCGGTGGTGAGTCCGGCGCTGTGGCGCGTGTGCGGGCGGCCGATGTGTGCGGTGGCTGATGTGCGCGGCGAGGGCTCACCGCGGTGGGCCCGCCGCGGTGGTGTGTGCGGGGCGCGGGCGCGTTGACCGGGCGCCGGCCGCCGGGCGTGCGCGCCGATCCCCGTGCGACGTTCCGCGCCGTGCGCGAGGGCGGTCGGGAGCAGTAGGTGGTGATGCCGCGTGCGGCGGTGCGTCCGGACGCGGGCGGTGTGCGGTGTGCGCGTGGCGGTGCGCGGCGGCTGGGACGCCGCGGCCCCCGGGGTGCGCAGCTGTCCTCCGGAAATCTCACCGAATCACCTCGCAAGACAATGAACAGCAGAAATAGCACGAATTCCCAGGATTCGGGATGGGCAGAGAACAGGGGCGTCGACCAAGGGGGTAGTGCCATGGCCGCCAGGCCGCTTGTAGCGCGTCAACCCAACGAACGGTTGCAGGCGCTCATTCAGGAAGCTGCCTGCTCCAACGCGGGTCTGGCCCGCAGGGTCAACATGTGCGGGGCCGAGCACGGTCTCGACCTGCGCTACGACAAGACGTCGGTCGCCCGCTGGCTGCGCGGGCAGCAGCCGCGCGGCCGCGCCCCCGGGATCATCGCGGAGGCGCTGGGACGGAAGCTCGGCCGGACCGTCACCATTGACGAGATCGGGATGGCGAACGGCAAGAACCTCGCCTCCGGGGTGGGCCTGCAGTTCGCGCCGACCGTGCTGGGCGCCATCGAGCAGGTCTGCGAGCTGTGGCGCAGCGACGTCGGGCGGCGCGACTTCCTGAGCGGCGCGACGGTCGCCGCCTCGGCCCTCGTGGAGCCGAGTCGCGACTGGCTGATCACTGGTGTCGACGCACAGGTCGCGCGCACCGCCGGGGCCCGGGTCGGGCTCGCCGACGTGGACGCCGTGCGGGCCATGACCGAGGCCCTCGTCGAACTCGACCACCGCTTCGGCAGCGGCCGGGTCCGTCCCGTGGTCGTCCACTACCTCAACAGCGTGGTCTCCGGGCTCCTCGGCGGCTCCTACCGGGAATCCGTCGGCCGTGAACTCTTCGCCGCCGTCGCCCGGTTGACCGAACTCGCCGGCTACATGGCCGTGGACACCGGCCAGCCCGGTCTGGCGCAGCGGTACTACATCCAGGCCCTGCGGCTGGCCCAGGCGGCGGGCGACCGCGGCTACGGGGGGTACGTGCTCGCCGCCGGAATGAGTCACCTCGCCGCGTCCCTCGGCAACCCGCGGGAGATCGCGCAACTCGCCCGCGCCGCCCAGGAAGGGGCGCGGGGGCGGGTCACGCCGCGTGCGGAGGCGATGTTCTACGCCGCGGAGGCACGGGGGCACGCGCTGCTGGGGGACGGGCGGGCGTTCCAGGTCGTGGCAGGGCAGGCGCTCGCCGCGATGGAGCGGGCGGGGGAGGTGGAGAAGGACGTGTCCGGGGCGGCCGAGGGGTCGGCCTCGGGCGACGACCCGGCGTGGATCGTCCACTTCGACCACGCCTATCTCGCCGACGAACTGGCCCACTGCCACCGGGACCTGGGGCAGGCGGAGCCGGCGCAGCGGCGCGCGGAGGAGGCGCTGAGCGGGCACCCGGAGTCGCGGGTGCGGCGGCGGGCGATCGATCTGGTGCTGCTGGCGTCGGCGCAGGTGCAGTTGCGGGAGGTCGAGCAGGCGTGCCATACAGGTACGCAGGCGCTGGATCTGCTGGCCGGTCTGCGGTCGAACCGGGGGGCGGAGTATCTGGAGGACCTGCAGCAGCGGTTGGAGCCGTTTCGGCATGAGGCGGTGGTGCGGGAGTTCGGGGCGCGGTTGGATGCGCAGGGGCAGGCGGCGTGATCGCCGTGCGGTGCGTTGTCGCCGTGCGGCGCGCGCTTGGGGTTCTTGCGGTTCGTTTCGGCGGGTCTTGATTTCTGGGTGCGGGTGGTCGTGGGTTTCGGGGGTGGGGGCTCCGGGGTGGGGGTTCCGGAACGCATATTTACGGGCCCTGGGGGCCCACAAATACACGGAAGTTTCCGGAACCCCC
>NZ_JBEOXS010000054.1:0-48898 GCF_040296705.1 Streptomyces sp. NPDC002055 | reverse complement strand
GTTCCGCGCCGGTTCCCTGGTGCAGTGGCCCTCCGGGGTGGACCCGTGGGTCTCCGGCGCCGTGCGGCTCGGTTCCCAACCGGTCGGACAGGCGCAGAGCAGCGCACCGAGGGACAACGCCAGCGCCTGTCCGCGACAGGAGGAGCTTGCCGTCCTCGCAGAACCGGGCCGGGGCGTCGTCAGTGGTCGCCGGTAGGTTCTGACGGAGAAGAACGGATCACACCCCGGAGGTTGTTGACGTGACCGACATGCTGCCCGAGTCCTGGCGCGGCGTCCTCGGCGAGGAGCTGGACCGGCCCTACTTCACCGAGCTCCTCGACTTCGTCGAGAAGGAGCGGGCGAACGGTCCGGTCCACCCGCCGCGCGCCGAGGTCTTCGCGGCGCTGGAGGCCACCCCGTTCGACCGGGTGAAGGTCCTCATCCTCGGGCAGGACCCGTACCACGGCGAGGGCCAGGGGCACGGTCTGTGCTTCTCGGTGCGGCCCGGGGTGAAGACCCCGCCCTCCCTGCGGAACATCTACAAGGAGATGCAGCAGGACCTCGGCCACCCGGTCCCCGACAACGGCTATCTGATGCCCTGGGCCGAGCAGGGCGTCCTGCTGCTCAACGCGGTGCTGACGGTCCGCTCGGGAGAGGCGAACTCGCACAAGGGCAAGGGCTGGGAGAAGTTCACGGACGCGGTGATCCGCGCCGTCTCGTCCCGGCCGGACCCGGCGGTCTTCGTCCTCTGGGGGAACTACGCCAAGAAGAAGCTCCCGCTGATCGACACCGAGCGGCACACGGTCGTCGAGGGCGCCCACCCCTCCCCGCTCTCGGCGAAGAAGTTCTTCGGCAGCCGCCCGTTCTCGCAGATCGACGCGGCGATCGCCGCGCAGGGCCACGAGCCGGTCGACTGGCGGATCCCGGACCTCGGCTGACGCGCTGCCCCGCCGGAGCGGCCGGGGCCCCGGTGACCGGGTGGGCCCGTCCGACGGGCCCGCCCGCCCCCGCCCCGGGCGGGCGGTCACCGGCCTGGCAGCGCTCCACGGGCGGGCGGGGCCCGGCCCTGAGAGTGTGGGGGCGGCGGCCGGGTGCGGCGGCCGGCGCCGTCCCGCTGCGGCTGCCGCCAGAGCGCGGGAGGTCAGATGGTCCGTGAGCAGCAGGGGGAGGTGTCCGAGGACGCCGTCATGACGAGGATCGGGCAGACGGTCATGCTCCACCGCGCGGGCGACCGCGAGGAGGCGAGGAACCGCTTCGCCCAGCTGTGGGCGGAGATCGGCGAGGCCGGCGATCCGCTGCACCGCTGCACGCTGGCCCACTACATGGCCGACACCCAGGACGATCCCGCGGACGAGCTGGTCTGGGACGTCCGGGCGCTGCGGGCGGCCGACAGTCACGCCGGCTCCCGGTCCCCGTCCGCCTCCCGTACCGCCGTCGCCGTCCGTGCCTTCTATCCGTCGATCCACCTGAACCTGGCCGCGGACTATGTGAAGCTGCGCCGGCCCGAGGCCGCACGCCGGGCGCTCCGCCGGGCACGGGAGAGCGCCCGGGTGCTCGGCGACGACGAGTACGGCGACGGCGTCCGGGCGGCCATCGCGCGGCTGGAGCTACGGCTCGGCGGCTCCACCGGCGACCCGGCGCCGCCCGGCGGTCATTTGCCGTAGACCCTGCGGCAGATCCGGGCCTCCGGGCTGCCCGGGCGCCACTTGCCGTACGTCTCGCCGAGGTCGCACACGTTGGCGGTGCGCGCCGGAGCGGGGATGCGGGTGTACCGGGGCGGCCTGGCGGGTGCCACGGGACCGGCGTCCCGCTGCCGGGGAACGGCGGGCCGCTGCCGGACGTCGGGCCCCGGCCGCTCGGCACGCGGCACCGCGGCGGGCGGCTGAGTGCGCGGCGGGGGAGTGCGGAGCTTGCCGGTGGTGTGCCGGGTCGCCTCGGGCCGGATGCGCTCGATGCGGTCGATCGAGCGGGGCTCGGCGATCTGTGGCGCGGCGGACTCCGAGGCGGGCGACGGAACGGGCGGTTCCTTCACCGGATGCTGCCGGGGGACGGTGACACAGCCCGCGAGGACCGGGGAGGCGAGCAGGACCACTGCTGCGGTGAATCGGTGCACCCGGGGCATTTTGCTGCTCCCGGGTGCCGTTGGACAGCGATTCGCCCTCCGACTGGTCCGTTGGGGTGACGGGATCACGTTCCGGTGGAACCGTCGATCCGCTCGCGGATGAGGTCGGCGTGGCCGTTGTGGCGGGCGTACTCCTCGATCATGTGGACGTAGATCCAGCGCAGGGAGAAGCGCTCTCCGCTGTGGTGCTCCCCGGCCCCGATGTCGTCCAGCCCGCGGCCGGCGGCGGCCTCGCGGGCGCGTCCCATCTCCCGCTGCCAGACCTCCTGGGCCTCCTCCCAGCTGTCGTCCGGGGTGAGCAGGAGGTCGCGGTCCTGCTCCTCGTCGGTCCAGTACAGCGGCTGCGCCGCGCCGTCCTCCCCGGCCAGGATGTTGCGGAACCAGTGCCGTTCGACGTCCGCCATGTGCCGGACCAGGCCCATCAGGGAGAGGATCGACGGCGGTGCGGAGGCCTCGCGCAGCTGCTTCTCGTCCAGGCCCGCACACTTGGCGGCGAGCGTCTCGCGGTGGAACTCCAACCAGCTCTCCAGCATGGTGCGTTCGTCGGCAACGGTGGGGGGCTCGGTGCGTTCAGCAGTCGTCATGCGGGTCATCATGTCCGGGCGCCGGGGAGCGTGCCAGGGAGTTTCCCGCCCCGGTGCCCGGCGGTCCCTGCGCACCGTCCACGGCATCGCCTGCCGGCGGCCGCCGCCGCCCCACGTATGCTGCCGTCGGCGGGACGACACCGCCGGCGGGGACCCTGCACGGAACCGAGGTGAGCACAGGTGAAGGTCGGCTGCATCGGACTCGGCGACATCGCCCGGAAGGCGTATCTGCCGGTCCTCGGAGCCCAGCCCGGCCTGGAGCTCCATCTGCAGAGCCGCACCCCGGCCACGCTGGAGCGGCTCGGAGCCGCCCACCGCATCCCCGGGGACCGGCTCCACCGCGACCTCGACGGGCTCCTCGCGGCCCGCCCCGACGCCGCGTTCGTGCACGCCCCGACCGCCGTCCACGCGGAGATCGTCGGCAGGCTGCTGGAGGCCGGTGTGCCCACCTACGTGGACAAGCCCCTCGCCTACCACTACGCCGACAGCGAGCGGATCGTCCGGCTCGCCCAGGAGCGCGGCGTCGGCCTGGCCGTCGGCTTCAACCGCCGCTACGCCCCCGGCTACGCCCAGTGCCGGGACCACCCGCGGGATCTCGTCCTCATGCAGAAGAACCGGGTGGGGCTCGCCGAGGACCCGCGCACCGCGGTCCTCGACGACTTCATCCATGTCGTGGACACCCTCCGCTTCCTGCTGCCCGCTCCCGCCGAGTACATCGACGTGCGTGCCCGGGTGCGGGACGGCCTGCTGCACCACGTCGTGCTCCAGATGTCCGGCGCGGACTGCACCGCCATCGGCACCATGAACCGGATGAGCGGATCGGCCGAGGAGATCCTGGAGGTCTCCGGGCAGGACACCAAACGGGAGGTCCGCAACCTCGCCGAGGTCATCGACCACAAGGGCCAGCCGAGCATCCGCCGCCGCGGCGACTGGGTGCCGGTGGCCCGGCAGCGCGGCATCGAACAGGCCGTCCTGGCCTTCCTCGACGCCGTCCGCACCGGGGCGCCGCTCACCGCCGAGGACGCGCTGCGGACCCATGAGCTGTGCGAGCGGGTGGTGAGCCGGGCCCTGGAGCAGGCCTCCTGACCGAGCGTGCCACCTCGGCGGCGCCGTACAGCACGAGCGCCGCCACCGAGCCGTACACCACCCAGTCACCGAACCGGACGTACGGACTCTGGCCGGTGGCCAGCGGCACGTCGTACACCGCCGCGGTGCTGCTGTCGGTGCCCAGCCGGCCGCCCACCGGCTCACCGCGGGGGCCGTGCACCGCGCTCACTCCGGTCAGGGTCGCGTGCACCATCGGGCGCCAGGTCTCCGCCGCCCGCAGCGCGGCCAGGGAGGCGTGCTGCTCCGGTGCCCAGCTGTGCTGGAAGGTGGAGGTCGAGGACTGGGCCGTCAGCACCGCCGCACCGTCCTTCACCAGATGCCGGCTCATGTCGGGGAACGCCGTCTCGAAGCAGATCAGCGGCCCGATCCGCAGCCCCGGGGCGCCGGGCACCGTCATCACGACCGGAGCCGTGCCCCGGCGGCGGTCCTCGTCCGCGGCCTTGCCGACCGAGGTGGCCCAGCCCAGCAGCGACCGGGCGGGTATGTACTCGCCGAACGGCACCAGGCGCATCTTGTCGTACCGCCCGCCGTCCGGCCCGGCCGGACCGACCAGCACCGAACTCTTGTAGATGCCCGGCCGGTCCGAGCGGGGCGCGTCCACGTTCACCAAAAGCGCGGCCCCGGTCTCGCGTGCGAGGGCCGTGAGCCGTCGCTGCAGGTCGGGGCGGTCGGCCAGGTCGGTGCCGACACTGCTCTCGCCCCACACGATCAGGTCCGCGTCACGGACGGCCGGCTTCCGGGTCAGCGCCTCCTCTCGGTCGAAGCGGGCGTCCGGGCTGCCGACCCCGTCCACCACCCCGGGCTGCACCAGCGCGATCCGCACACTGCCCGTGCGGTCCGGCAGCGGCGCCCAGGCCCACGCCGCCCCGGCGGCCGCCGCGCAGACCGCCACCCCGGCCACCGCGGCCCGCCGGGCGGCGGGCAGTGCGATCAGCAGGGTGAGGGCCGTGTTCACCGCCACGATCAGGAAGCTCACCAGCCACACCCCGCCCAGCGAGGCGAGCCGCAGGGCCACGGGCACCTGCCACTGGCTGGCGCCGAGCAGACCCCACGGCCCGCCCAGGTTCTCCCAGGAGCGGACCAGCTCCACCATCAGCCAGCCGGACGGCACCAGCACCAGCGCCGCGCTCGCCCGCCATCGCCCGGGCGCGCCGCCCAGCAGCCGCCGGACGAGCAGCCCCCAGGGCAGCCACAGCGCGCCGAGCAGCAGCGCCACCACCAGGGTGAAGACATGCAGGCTCGGGAGCAGCCAGTGGTGCACCGCCAGCATGAAGCCGGCCCCGCCCAGCCAGCCGTCGAACGCCGCACGGCGGCCGGTCGGAGCGGAGCGGATCAGCAGCAGCCACGGAACCAGGGCGACCGGGGCGAGCCACCACAGGGCCGGCTCGGGGAAGGTCAGCGCGGGCAGGGCTCCCGCCACGGCCGCGATCGCGCCGCGCTGCCACGGCGAGGCCGGAGCCCGCCGCCACCGGTCGACCGACACGCGCATGCCGTGACTCCCTCGTGCTGGCCGTACTCCCTCGTGCTGGCCGTCAGTCCTGCGGCCCTGTGTTCGACCAGTGTGCGCGAGTACGACGATCAGCGACAGACGGCCGGGTCGCGGCGGGGCTCCGTGCGGCCGTCCCTGGGGGTGGACGGCGGAGCTGAGCAGCGGGCCGCGGCCCCGGACCGCCCGGCCGGTGCCGGGCGACACCGGCCGGGGCCTGCGTGCCGTCGGTCCCCGCGGTGCGGCGGGCCGTGCCGCGCGGCCCGCGGCCGGGTGTCCGCGCTCGTACGGCCCGCGGATCGCGGCCGAGGCCCCGCCGGGTGCCTACCGCCCCCGGGGCAGAACCGCGGAGAGGACCCCGGGCAGCGGATACCAGTCGCTGGTCGCGAAGCTGGCGTGGTCGGCCGCGAGCTCCGCGACGCGGGCCCGCGCCTGGGCCTCCGTGGGCCGCACCGCGTCGATCGCGGGCGCGACACCGTGCGCCCCGGACATGGTCACCAGATAGTGGTTCCGGTCGTACCAGGCGGTGTCGATGCCGGAGTCCGTCACGTACGACGAGGCGTCGCCGTCGAAGGTGACGAACCACGGGCGGATGGTCGTGTCCTTGTACCGGGTCCGCGGGTCACCGGCGGCGGCGTGGTGGACGGCCGGGAACGCGGTGGCGCGGGAGAAGGTCCCGGCGGCGGCCAGGTCCCGCAGGTGCTCCGCGTACTCGCGGTCGGTCCACAGCGAGTCGAACGGATTCTTCTCCTCGACGGTGCCGGGGATCAGCTCTATGAGGAACTTGCCCGCCAGTTCGGACCGGGACGGCCAGCCCTCGGCCCGTACCGCCTGATCGAGGGTGGCGTGCCGGCCGAGCAGACCGGCGGGCCGGTACAGCGCGTCCCCGAGCTTCGCGGAGACCAGCGCGTCGAACTCGGCGGGGCCCTTGCCGCGTTTGCTGTTGAAACCGTCCTTCATCTCGATCTTCAGCATGACCGGCCGGTGGCCGGGGTGCGCGTCGTGCCAGGCCTTCATGTCGGCCAGGCAGCCGTCCAGGCTCTGGTTGCGCGACTTGGTGCGCAGTTCGGCCGCGGACCCGGCGTTCTCGCAATTGTTGTCGTTGCCCACCGGGTTCTGGTGCGAGACCCGCCACTTCTTGCTCAGCCCGTTCGTCCACACGTCGAACTCCAGCAGCCCGGCCCCGGAGTCCAACGCATCGGCGAGGTAGGGGTACTTGTCCTTCTCGTAGGCGTTGTGCACGCCCACCGCGGTGCCGGCGGAGTACGCCAGGTCTCCGGTGCCGGACGGCCCGGCGGCGGCCGGACCGGCCGAGGCGAGGAGACCCGCGGCCACCAGGGACGCGGTGGTGCCGGCCGTGCGAAGTGTGCGCATGCGATGCCACCTTCAGTGTGAGGGGGGTGGTGAAAGTGGCAGCAGCGTAAAGGAGTTGAGCGGTGGTCAGGAACCGTCGCGGTGCGGCCGGGAGTGCGCGGCGCCGGTGATGGTGCGAAAAACCCCTTGCTGTCCGGACCTGTTGTGACGATCATGAGCCGGTGCAAGCCGTTCACTGGACCGAAGGAGCCGAGCCCCGGTCCGCCTGCTGGCGGTCGGCGGCCGGAGCGCCCCCGCCGCGGCGGGTGACCGTCGCGGACGACCGGATGCGGGCCGCGCTCGCCCACCGGCTGGCCTGCGAGGGCACCGCCCTGCTGTGGCGTGGGGACTTCCACAACGCGCGGCAGCTGCTGCGCGCGATGGGGCGCCGCATGGAGTCCCGGGGGCGCCGCGCCGCGGCTTTCCCGCCGGACCTCCCCTCCGCCGAGGCCTTCCGCCGGCACCGTCAGGAGCAGTCCCGGCGGGCGCGCGTCCTCGGCATGCTCCTGGTGCCGCTGGACCCCGGCTACGACATCCCGCTGCGCCGGGCGCCCGACGTGCGGCGGGCGTGTGCCGAGGCGTACGGGGAGCCGGGCGCCGGCCCGTCGGTGGTGCCGCTGCGCGAACTGCTCGGGCTGATCGGGGCCCACGAGTGGCGCCGCCGGGGCGTGGACGTTCCGGCGCTGGGCGACCGCGTCCACCCGCACCACGGGGTGTTCTCGCCGGTGCGCGGCGAATACGTACGGCTGGTGGCCGAAGCGCCGTTACCCGCGCGCACCCGGGCCTTCGACATCGGCACCGGGACGGGCGTGCTGGCCGCGGTGCTCGCCCGCCGCGGGGTGGAGCGGGTCGTCGCGACGGACCGGGACCCGCGCGCCCTGGACTGCGCGCGCGAGAACCTGGCCCGGCTGGGCTGCGCGGACCGCACCGAGGTGCTGGCGGCGGATCTCTTCCCGCCCGGCCGGGCCCCGCTCGTCGTCTGCAACCCGCCGTGGCTGCCCGCCCGGCCCGCCACCCCGCTCGAACACGCCGTCTACGACCCCGGGAGCCGGATGCTGCGCGGCTTTCTGAACGGGCTGACGGCGCACCTGGAGCCGGGCGGCGAGGGCTGGCTGATCATCTCGGACCTCGCCGAGCACCTGGGGCTGCGGTCCCGCGGCGAACTGCTCGACGCCGTCCACGGCGCGGGCCTCGCGGTGGCGGGCCGCCTGGACACCCGCCCCGTCCACCGGCGGGCGGCCGACCCCACGGACCCGCTGCACGCGGCGCGCGCGGCGGAGGTGACGTCGCTCTGGCGGCTCGTCGCCCGGTAGGGCCTGTCCGGCACATCCCGCCGGGCCGGGCTCCGCCCGTCCGCTACGGCCGCGGGTCCTCCCGCGGCGGGCTGTCGTCGTTGGCCCGCCGGAGGGTGCGCAGCGGAGCGCCGGGCCGCCACACCTGCACGACCAGCTCCTCGCCGTCGACGAAGGTCCGCACCACTTCGGTGAGGTCCGCCCGGAAGAGGTGGAACGGCCCGGGCGGCACCTCCACCTTCTCGGTGAAGCGGACCTTCACCTCGGGATCCGTCACCTCGACGGCGCGGCCCCCGACCCGTACGTCACCACCGCCCATCGAGGTGTCCGGCCCGGGGTTCGCCATCACCGCGAACCGCGGATCGCGCCGCAGGTCGAGGGCCTTGCGCGAGTCCGGCATCATGCCGAGCCACATCCCGCCGAAGCGGAATTCCACTTCGGTGCCGGAGGTGCGGGGGGACCCGTCCCGGCGCACGGTGGCCAGGACATGGTGCTTGTGCTGCTGGAAGCGGGTACGGACGGTCTCGGCGAAGCCGGGCTCCGCCGCCTGGAAGTCGGTCCAATCGGTTGCCATGGCTCCAGGATTGCCGGGATACCGGACATCCTCTGTCGTTGATTCCCGGCGAGTCCTCCGGGGCTCCGGACGACTCCTCCGCGGCTCCGGACGAGCGCTCCCGCGGGGCCGGAGGCTCCCGGGCCGGGTGGACGGATCCCCTCGTACCGCGGAAGGTGCACCGGAACGCCCGCACGCTCGGGGAGCGCCGGAAAACAGTCGCTTTCCCGCATGTGAGCGACCATGCTGGGCCATATGCTGATCAGAGAAGCAACCCCGGAGGACTGGCCCGCGATCTGGGCGTTCCTCCGGCCCATCGTCGCCGCCGGGGACACCTACACCTGGCCCCGGGACGTGAGCGAGGAGCAGGCCCGGGAGATGTGGTGCCTGGCCCCGCCGAGCCGCACGGTGGTCGCCGTCGACCCCGACGGCACCGTCCTCGGCTCGGCCAAGATGAACCCCAACCACATGGGCCCCGCGTCGCACGTCGCGAGCGCGAGTTTCATGGTCGCCCCGGGACACGCCGGACGCGGCGTGGGGCGGGCGCTGGGGGAGTACGTCCTGGACTGGGCGCGGGCGGAGGGCTACCGCTCGATGCAGTTCAACGCGGTGGTGGAGACCAACACCCGGGCGGTCGCGCTGTGGCGCTCCCTCGGCTTCGAGGTGGTGGGCACCCTGCCGGAGGCCTTCCGGCACCCGGAGAAGGGTTACGTGGGCCTGCACGTCATGTACCGCATGCTCTGACCTGCTGTACTGCCGTGTGCCGCCCCTTCCGATCACCCGGCGCGGGGCCGGAGGACGCCGCCGCACGGCTCTCCGCGGCCCGTCCCGGCGTCCCGGCGGCGGGGCCGGGTGACGGCGGGGAAAGGAAGGGCCCGAGGCCGTGCGGACGCCGGCCGAGGGCCCGTGCCCCGGGGCAGCGGGCCCGGGGCACGCCATCGGTTGACACGGTTCCGCGGGTGAGCACACGATCGGAAGAGACCCGGGAGCAGGGCCGCCGGGCCCCGGCAGGCCTGTACGGGAACCCCTCGCCCGCAGCAGGGGAGTGGGCATCCGCGGATCCGGGCCCGAGGCGTTCCGCCACGGCGGGGCGGGCCTTTCCAGAGGAGTGATGGCGATGACCACCCTGCAGCATTCCGCCCACGTCAGCGTCCACCTCACCGACTGCGCTCCCGAGGACGCGGACCTGGTCTTCGACGCCCTGCGGGCGGCCTTCCCGGCGCCCATGGACCGGGAGGCCGAGGAGCACTGCGTGAAGAGCCACACGCGGGCCAACCCGATGGTGTGGATCGGCACCTTCGACGTACGCCGCCACGGCGAGCCGGGTCCCCCGCCGGCGCTGCGCGGCGCGGTCACCGCCGACCTCTTCGGCAGCGAACGGGCCGTGCACGACATCGTCGAGTCCCTGGGCAGGGCGTTCGGAGTGACCGAGGAAGGCCACACCGTCCCCGGCGACCAGGAGGTGCAGCTGCGGCTCGAACTCCGCGGCACCACCCGGCCGGAACCGCACACGGTCGCCGGCTGAGCGGACGGCGGCTCCGGGACCGGGACAGCGCCTCGCCCGCGGGGCCGCGCCGGCTGCCCGGAGCAGTTCCTCCTCCCGCCGATGGGCCTCGGACGCGCTGCCCGGTTTGTCAGGGCAACTGGAGGTAGGGGCTGCGCGGAATCGATGCGTCCATGGGTGCCCCGCCGCCGTTCGGCGGCTGCCACCGGGCGCCGCCGCATGTGCCGTGGCAGTTTGACGGCATGAAGGTGCTGCAGTCATGCCGTCGTTACCCCGGCAGACGCGGCCGGAGCTTCGCACCGGTGAGGGGTGTGCTGACCGTCTGCCTCTGTGGCGCTCTCCTCGCGGCATGCACGTCGGGGGAGGAGAAGCCGCCGACGCCGGATTCCGCCCGAGAGGCGCTCGAAGAGCGTCTGCGCGCCACCGAGCAGCGCCTTCCGGAGGACGAGGTGCTGCCCGCCTTCCAGAAGCTCGCCGACGCCATGGCCACCGCCCGGGATGCCGGGGTGGACCAGGACGCCATCCTCGGCGAGGTGCTCGCTTCGCACGTCCGTCAGTGGAAGCGGCCCGGCGGCATGGCGGAGTCGCAGGCGAACGACCGGGCGCTGGGCGAGCGGGCTCGGGCCGGTCAGGTGGTGACCGTCCCCGCTCCCTCCGGGCGGAACGACAAGGCGCCCGGTGGAGCCGACGGTGCCGGGGCGCGGCCCCCGGGGCGGGCGGCCCAGCCGAGTCCGGGCGCATCGCGGGAGGTCACGGCGATCTTCGGCAATGGGGTTCTCAACACGGGGCAGGAGGCCCAGGACGCCGCCACCGCACTCGGTGGTGCCGTCGGTCAGCAGGTCGACCAGGCGTACAACGTCAGCGCGATGGACGCCGCCCTGCGCTTCGCGAACGGTCAGGCGATGGGCCGGGTGGTCAGGGATCAGCAGACGATTCCGGAGGTCAAGAGCTACGTCGACATGCTGGTCCGGAGACAGGGCGTCCCCGCGGGCGGGACCGCCGAGGCGATCGGCGCGGATGTCTTCCTCAGGAAACTGCCCGGACTGCTGTACCAGTACGGCGGAAACGAGGAGAAGGCGCAGGAGAACACGGCCTATCCCGCCCTGATGAAACAAGGGAGGGCGGCACTGCAGGCCGGGAAGCCGGTCATCCTCATCAGCCACAGCGAGGGCGGCTTCCCGGTCCGCCAGGCCAAGCAGGATCTGGACAAGGAAGTCGTGGCGGCGCGGGAGCGGGAAGGCATGCCTCCCGGGCCCTCCCCGGTCGGGGTGCTCTACATCGCACCACCTTTCGGGGACGAGACCCGATCCTCGCTGGAAGGTGACGACAGCAAGTACGTGCTGCTCCGCGGGGACGCCATCAACATCATCAGCCCACTGCTCAGGTCCACCGTGGACTCCACCGGAACACAGCCCTCGGCGGATTCACTGGACCCCCGGGACGCCATCACCCTCCACCTGCTCAACACCTACCTGCAGAACGGCACCGAGTCACGAGCGCAGATCATCAAGGCCTTCAACGAGCTCAAGGCCCATGTCTGCAAGCAGCCGGCCGTGACGGGCCTGAAGAGCCGGTCGGCCCGTCGGCCCGAGTGCCCGGACTCCCCGGCGTCGCGCGCGCCGTCCGAGAGCACCCCGGGCGGCCCGTCGGGGAAGCCCTCCGCATCCACTCCCGGAGACACGCCCGAGAGCACCCCGGGGCGTTCGCAGGAGGAGACCCGGACGCCGCCGACGGCCGAGGAGACCGGGACCCAACAGCCGCAGACTCCGGGCACACCCGAGGAGCCCACCGGCGGGACACCCGAGCAGCCCCAGCACCCCCAGACCCACACGTCGTAGCCGACCCGCCGGCTCCCGGAGCCCCGCGCCCGCCACTCCGGTGGACGCGGTCGTTCCGCTGCCGGGCAGGCGGGCACTGGGCCGCTGGGCCCCACGGTCGGGCAGCGCGGCCTCGGCTCAGTGACTGAGGCCGACCGACACCGGGATATCGGCTGGACAGTCCCCGGGAGGCGGCGCGAGGCTGGGGCGGCGCGCCGTGCCCCGCGGGCGTCCCGGCTCGAAGAGAGGCATCAGCTCATGCAGATCCGCCGCATCGGTGACGTCGAGGTCAGTGCGATCGGCCTGGGTGCGATGCCCATGTCGGTCGAGGGGCGGCCCGACGAGGAGCGGTCGCTCGCCACGGTGCACGCGGCGCTCGACGCCGGGGTGACCCTGATCGACACCGCGGACGCCTATCAGCTGGGCACCGACGCGGTGGGGCACAACGAGACGCTGATCGCCAGGGCGCTGGCCGGGCACGCGCGCGGGCGCGAGGTCATGGTCGCCACCAAGGGCGGCCACGTGCGCCACCCGGACGGCTCCTGGACCCTCGACGGCACCCCCGAGCACCTCCGGCGCGCCTGCGAGGGCTCACTGCGCCGGCTCGGGGTCGAGGCCATCGGGCTCTACCAGTTCCACCGCCCGGACCCGCGGGTGCCGTACGCCGAGTCGATCGGGGCGTTCCGCGATCTGCTCGACGCGGGGAAGGTGCGGATGGTCGGGATCTCCAATGCCGATCCGGAGCAGATCCGGCTGGCCGACGACATCCTGGGCGGTCGGCTCGCCGCCGTGCAGAACCAGTTCGCCCCGGACTTCCGCTCCAGCGAACCCGAGCTGGAGCTCTGCGCGGAGCGTGGCATCGCCTTTCTGCCCTGGCGTCCGCTGGGCGGAATCGCACGGGCGGGGGAGCCCGGATCCCCCTACGCGCCCTTCGCGCGGGTCGCCGAGGCTCGCGGCGTCAGTCCGTACCGGGTCTGCCTGGCCTGGATGCTCGCCAAGTCGCCCGTCGTCGTGCCGATTCCGGGTGCCAGTCGGCCGGCGACCGTGCGGGATTCCGCCGCGGCGGCCGGCCTCGTGCTGGACGACGCGGAGACGGCACTGCTGGATGCCGCGGGCGACACCGGCACCGACACCGACACCGGCACGGGCACGGGCACCGGCACCGGCACCGACTCAGGCTCCGGCTCCGGCGGGACGCGGTGAAGGGCCGGCTCCGTCACCGCGCCCGGGGGAGCCGGAAGCTCAGGGCGTCACCGTGTAGGTGTTGAGCCGGTCCACGGCCGACTGGGCGGAACCCCGGTCGTAATGGTCCACGGCCAGGAAGTTCGGTTTCTTCCGGGCGGCCGGGGCACAGAAGTTCTCCGCCCGGTTCAGCAGCCGGCTGTTGTCCAGCGACGCGGTGGCGGTGATGGGGACGTCCCGGAAGTGGTTCATCACGAACAGCGGCCGGAACGCGCCGTCCTCCCGGGTGAGCGGAACGTTGAGGTCACCGCCGTACCAGCGGCTGTAGCAGGCCCAGTTGGACGTGCCCACCCCCGGGCCCATCGACCAGTGGTTCTCGACGGTCCACTCCTGCTGGTAGAGCACCCCGAAGTCGCTGCGGGCCGGGCCTCCGGCGTCCTGCGCACGGGTCCGGTCGGTGAAGATCAGCAACTGCTTGCCGCGCCGGGCGAGATCCGCCATCCGCGGCCAGCCCTGCTGGTGCACGCCCTCCCGGTCCGGCCGGTAGAGCACGTCCGACAGGCCGTCGACCCGCTCCAGTTCGCCGCGCAGCACCTCCGCCGAGACGTAGTCTTCCAGGAACACCGTGGCGAACTGGCCCGGGTTGCGGCGCAGGAAGTTCACGATGCGCTGCAGATCGACCCAGAGGGCGACCGGGCGGGAGACCAGCGTGCAGCTGTTGTGGCACAGGATCGCGCCGTCCGGCGTCTGATGAACGTCCAGCATGAACCCCCGGACCCCGTCCGCGAGTTGTTGCTCGATGCCCCGCTTCTGGTTGGGGAAGGCGTTGACGATGGGCGGTGCGAACCCGCCGTCCACGCCGTTCGCGTAGGCGTTGTGCGCGGTGAGGAAGGTGACCTGGTCGAGGGTGCGCCGGTCGGCCGGCGGCATCGCGGCCGTGGGGAGCGGCGCCGGGGTGAGGAACCAGTGGGCGAGGTCCCCGCCGCCGCCGATCCGCGGCTGGTCCGGGAAGCTGCCGCCGCTGGGCCGCTCGCCGAGCGCGAGCCGGTTCCCGGTGCCGGGCACGGCGAGGGAGAACCGGCCGTTCCCGGCCGGTGCGATCTCCCAGCCGGCGTCCGCCCCGCCGCACGCGACGGTCACGGCCCGGTCGCCGCTCCGCCCGAGGCAGCGGGCCGGATCGTCCGCGCTGCGCAGCTCATGGCGTCCGCCGCTCACGGGGGCGACGTTCCACTGCTGGCGGTCCTCGTTGCCCTGCGGCCGGTGCAGGGCGATCGAGCCCCCGCTGTCGGAGGCGTTGAGGCCGTTGACCGCGCTCTGGACGTACACCCTCCCGGCCGGCGGGCCCGTCGGCCGGGCCGCCGCCCCCGGCGCCGTCATCAACGACGCGGCGGATACGGCCGCCACCGCCCCGCACACCGCTCGCAGTAAGCGCACACCGACTCCCTCGGGTAGCTCGACGGGAACATGACACTCGATCGAGGGCCGGAGCGCCAGAGACCGGCACCGAAAACCCGGGAACGGATGCCGGTGGCCGGGGACCGGAGACGGGCTCAGCCGATGCCGAACAGCCGGCCGGCGTTGCCGTGACACACCGCCCGTAGCCAGTCGTCGCCGAGGTCCAGCCGGGCGAGGGCGTCCAGGGCGTGGCCGTACGGGTAGGGGATGTTCGGGAAGTCGGTGCCGAGCAGGATGCGGTCCTGCAGCTCCCGCAGCCGCGGCAGCAGTCCGGCCGGGAACGGTGCCTTCTCCTCGCTGAAATCCGTGAAGGCCATCGTGGTGTCCAGACGCACGGACGGATGGCGGACGGCCAGGTCCAGGAAGTCCCCGTACTCGGGCATGCCCATGTGGGCGACCACGATCCGCAGCCGGGGGAAGCGGGCGAGCAGGGCGCCGACCGGGCCGGGCCCGGTGTGCGGGCCGGGGACGGGCCCCGAGCCGCAGTGCGTGACCACCGGGAGGCCCGCGTCCTGGAGCAGCCCCCAGACCCCGTCCAGCAGCGGGTCGTTGGGGTCGTACGCCCCGACCTGGAGATGGGACTTGAACACCCGGGCGCCCGCCTCGACCGCCTCGGTGGTGTAGCGGGCGGCGTCCGGCTCCGGGAAGAAGGTGGCCGTGTGCAGGCAGTCGGGGGTGCGGGCGGCGAAGCCGGCGGCCCAGCCGTTGAGCCACTCCGCCATGCCCGGCTTGTGCGGATAGATCATCGATGTGAACGCGCGGACGCCGAACGACCGCAGCCGGGCCAGTCGTTCGTCCTCGTCCCCGCGGTAGGTGATCGGCCAGGGGCGGCCGGTCAGCGGCCCGGCCGCGTCGAAGTAGGCCCAGACCTTGGCCAGGACCCGCTCCGGCATGAAGTGCGTGTGGACGTCGATCAGGCCGGGGAGCCCCAGCGCGCGGCGGAACGCCGTCACCCGCTCGGCCTCCGGGTCCGGCGCCCCGCCGTCCGCCGCGCCGCGGCCGGGAACGCCGCCGCTCCGCCGGCCGTCACGGGCCGCCGCGCGACCGCTGCCGTACTCCTGCGCTGACCCTCCGGGACGACACACGTCCAGCCCCCCTCGCGTCGGGCCGGTCCGGAAGCCCGGCCCCCTGGACCGGTCCGGAAGCCCGACCCTGGATCGGTCCGAAAGAGCCGACCCTAGAGGAGCCGTCGCGCCGGGCAGCCGCCCGGGTCCCGGTTCGAGAGGCTCGCGCACTGCGCCCGCCCGGGTCGCGCGGTCCGGCACCGCACTTCTCTCCGGCGCCTCGCGATGCACCACGCGACCTCATCGGACGCTCATCGTGCAAGGACCCCTCAGCGGTCGCGGCGCCGCAGCCTGTCCAGCAGCCGCGGCCCCTCCTCGTGCAGCAGCCGGCCGACGAGCGACCCGCCGAAGACGACGACCCCCACCCCGACCAGCCAGGACTGGATCACCAGCACCGTGCCGATCGGCCCGTAGCTGACCGCGTTGGACGCGATCAGCGGGGAGAAGACCAGCCGGGAGAACACCCGCAGCCCGAGCAGGCCGATCACGGTCGCCACCGCGCCCGGCAGCAGCGCGCCCCAGCCCACCCGGCCGCCGAGCAGCAGCCGCTGGGACCACCAGAAGAAGAGCACCGCGCTCGTGACGGCGACGAGGAACCGCCAGAACGTCTCCGCCACCCGGCCGGACGACTCGGGCTCCAGCGTGAAGTGGGCGGACAGGAAGAGATAGCCGATCAGCATGGCGACCCACACCAGGTGCCGCCACATGGTGTGCCAGCGGGCCGGAGGCAGTTCCCACACCCGCTCGTAACCGGTCTGCACCGCCGACCCGAAGGTCAGACCGAACACGGCGAGGGCCGCGAGGCCGAACGCCGTGGTGGACTCCAGAGCCTGACGCGGCTTCGTGAACAGCTGCTCGACCTCCTGCTGCGCGCCCTTCGACACCCCCAGGCCGTCGCCCAGCCACTCCGCGAACCCCCGCCCGTTCGCCGGATCCGCCGCGGCGACCACGATCAGCAGCGGCACCAGGGTGAGGAAGCCGAGAGCGGCGAACCCCATCGAACGCTGCATCAGTTCCAGCTCCCCGGCGTGCCGCCAGCCCCGCCCGGCGGGCGAGAGGTGGAACGCGCGGTACAGGCGTTCGGTGAACGACCCGTGACCCGCATCGCCGGGAGTCCTCTCGGGCATGGGTGTCGCTCACCCCCTCACGGTTCTCGGGGAGCCGGGGGCTGTCCGGACCCTCACGGTTCTCGGGGAGCCGGCGGCTGTCCGGAGTCCCCGAACGGCGGCCGGGGGAGGGGCCGTGGGGGCGTCACACCGGTACGGGCCCACGGCGTTCAGGACGTGGCCGTCTGCTGCTCCGCCTCGCCGAAGCGGGCGAGGGCGAGCGCGCTGCCGATCGAGAGCACGAAGCCGAGGGTGGCCACCGGTGCGTACCCGTGCCGGGTCGAGTCCCCGAGCCAGGCGACCCCGAACACCGCCGGACCCACGCTCTCCCCGATCACCATGGCCGCCGTGGCCGCGGTCACCGACCCCGACTGCAGGGCGTCGACGAGGTACAGGAAGCCGGTGATCCCGGAGATGATCACGGTGTACGTCGAGGGCTCGGTGAGCAGTTCGCCGACGCCGAACCCGGGCAGCATCCGCACTCCCAGGGCGACGAGCCCGAAGCTCAGCCCGGCGATCAGCCCGAGAACGGCGGCCCGGCTGTGCTGGAGGCGGCGCGACACCACCCAGCCCACCACCGCGAATCCGACCGACGCGCACAGGGTGGCCAGCCGGAGCGTCTCGTCGCCGTCGCCCTTGCCCTCCCGGCCCGCCGCGACGGCCAGCAGCGCCAGACCGCAGCACACGGTGACGACCGCGGTCCACTCCGTCCGGCGCAGCCTGATGTGCAGGACCCGCGACGCCACCACGGCGGTCACCGCGAGGGACGAGGCGAGCGCCGCTTCGACGACGAAGATCGGCAGCGTGCGCAGGGACACCAGCTCCGCGGCGAAACCCAGCATGTCGAGTCCGATGCCGGCGATGAACGGCAGCCGCCGCAGGGCCAGCAGCAGCGTACTCACGCCACTGCCCGAGGACTCGTCGGCCGCCATGCGCGCGCCCATGGCCTGCATCACCGTGGCGGTGCCCATGCAGACGGAGGCGCAGAGCGCGAACACCACTCCGACTCCCATGTGCCGACCGTAGAGCCATTGTCCCGGCGCACGGCGGAGGCGGGGCGGTCGGCCCCGGCGCGCCACCCCGGCTGCGCGCCCCACCCCCGCGGTCCGCCCGGCCACCTGCGAACGTCCGCGGCCCCCGACAGCCGGCCGGGTCCCGGGGAACGCACCGCCGAACGGGGGTGCGCTCCTGGGGTGATGGTGCTACAGTCCATGACTGTTAGAGCTTATAACGAAAGCGATTAGCCGTAACTCCGCGGTCACGGTCGCCGCGGACCGCAGGCGATCGCGGGACGGGCCGTCATGCCCGCCCCGCACGCGGTCCGCCGGACGCGCCCGCCCGCCCCGACGAAGGAGACCCCATGTCCGCTGCCCGTGAAGAACTGCACGTCGTCCTCGGTTCGGGGCCGGCCGGAACCGCCCTGGCCGGGGAGCTCGTCCGCCGGGGCCACCCGGTCCGTCTGGTCGACCGCCGGGCCGAAGGCCCCGACCTGCCGGGTGTCGAGCGGCGCGCCGCCGATGTCCGGGACCCCGGGCAGGCCCGGGCCGCCGTCGCGGGCGCCGCCGTCGTCCATCACTGCGTCAACGTCGCCTATCACCTGCAGACCGAACTGCTGCCCGGCATCCAGCAGGCGATCCTGGCCGCGGCCGAGGCCGAGGGCGCCAAGCTCGTGGTGCTCGACACCCTCTACCCGTACGGCAACACCGGGGGAGCGGTCATGACCGAGGACACCCCGTGGCGGGCCACCACCCGCAAGGGCCGGATGCGGGCCCGGCTGGACGAGAACTACCTCGCCGCGCACCGGGAGGGCCGGGCCCGTGTGGTGCTCGGCCGGGCGGCGGACTTCGTCGGCCCCGGGGTCCTCAACTCCACGCTCGGCGGCGCGGTGTTCCCCGGCGCACTCACCGGCGGGGACGTCCTGGCCCTCGGCGACATCGACCTGCCGCACAGCCACACCTACATCGGTGACGTCGCGAGAGGCCTGGCCACCCTGGGCGAACGCGACGACGCCGACGGCCGGGTCTGGCACCTGCCCACCGCCCCCGCCCGCACCACCCGGGAGATCCACGCCCTCATCGAACAGCGGACCGGGCGCCCGCTGCAGACCGTGGTGCTGCCCGAGGCGCGGCCGTTCGGGCCGTTCGACGAGGTGTTCATGAACGAGTACGCCGAGCTCTTCTACCAGCACACCGAGCCGCAGATCATGGACTCCTCCGCCTTCGAGACCGCCTTCGGCGCGCGCCCGGTGCCGCTGGAGGACGCCCTGGACACCACTCTCGCCTGGTACCGCAGCCTGCTCGCCGAGGCCTGACGGCGGATCGGGGTCTGACGGCCGGTCGGGGCCCGACAGGCGGTCGGGAGCCTGACAGGCGGTCGCGGCGTCCGGGCCCGACCCGCGCGGCATCCGCGTCCGGCCACGGCCCGGCTGCCACCATGGTCCGGTCCGGACACCCCACGGCCGGGGCCGGGTGGGCGGCCGGCGTCCGCCCACCGCGCGAGGTCACCGGCCGCACGAGAGGAGAGCACCATGGCGGTCACCCGACCGGTCGCCGAGCTGGACGCCCGGTACAGCATCCCCGGCGCGGCCCCGACCCCGTGGGCGGAGGCCCTGGAGGGCCTGGAGAGCGCAGAGCTGTTCTGGCTGTCGACGGTACGCCCGGACGGACGCCCCCATGTCACCCCGCTGCTGGCCGTCTGGCTCGACGACGCGCTGTACTTCTGCACCGGCACCGAGGAGCGCAAGGCGCGGAACCTCGCCCGGAACACCCGTTGTGCGCTCACCACCGGGCGCAACGCCCTGAACGAAGGCGTCGACCTGGTGGTCGAGGGCGAGGCCGTACAGCTGGGCGACGACACCCGGCTGCGGCGTGTCGCCGACGCCTACGAGGCGAAGTACGGCAGCGAGTGGCACTTCGACGTCCGGGACGGGGCGTTCGTCGGCCAGGGCGGCCGGGCCCTGGTCTACGAGGTCGCGCCCGCGACGGTGTTCGCCTTCCGCAAGGGCGAGTACAGCCAGACCCGGTGGCGCTTCGGAACGGGCTGACGCACCGGGACGGAGCCCGATCGGGCCCGTGCCCGCCGGGTCGCGGGGGTCCGCGCGGTCCCGGCGGCGGCCGGCCGTCACCGGTGTGCGATGCGGGCCGTAGGGCATCGCACGGGATGCCGGGATGCCGGGATGCCGGGTCGCGGGACGGGAGCGCCGCCCCGCGACCGCATCCGCCGCTACATGTTGATCATGTGTCCCGCCAGCCCGTGCACGGCCTCCTTCACCGCCTCGCCGAGAGTCGGGTGCCCGTGCACATTGCGGGCCACCTCATGGACGGTCAGGTCCCACTGCTGGGCCAGCGTCAGCTCCGGGAGGAGCTCCGTCACCTCGGGCCCGATGAGATGGGCGCCGAGGAGCTCCCCGTACCGGGCGTCGCTGAGGATCTTCACAAAGCCCGCGGTGTCGCCGAGACCGTGCGACTTGCCGTTCGCGGTGAAGGGGAACTTCGCCACCCGGACGTCGAACCCCTGCTCACGCGCCTGCGCCTCCGTCCAGCCGAAGCTGGCGATCTGCGGCTGGCAGTAGGTGGCGCGCGGAATCATCACGTAGTCGAGCTCCATGGTCTCGGCGCCCGCGATGGTCTCCGCCGCGACGATGCCCATGGCCTCCGCCGCGTGCGCGAGCATCAGCTTCGCCGTGACATCGCCGATGGCGAAGATGTGCGGCACATTCGTGCGGCAGCGGGCGTCGACGTCGATCGCACCCCGCTCGGTCAGCCGGACCCCGGTGTTCTTCAGCCCGTAGCCGCCGACCCGCGGCTGGAAGCCGATGGCCTGCAGCACCTTGTCGGCCTCCAGTGTCTGCCGCTGGCCGCCGGTGGTCACCATGACCCGGACCCGGTCCCCGGAGTCGTCGATCGCCTCCACCCGGGTGGAGGTCAGCACATTGACGCCCAGCTTGCGGAAGCGCTTCGAGAGCTCGGCCGAGACCTCCTCGTCCTCCAGCGGGACGATCCGGTCCAGGAACTCCACCAGCGTGACCTCGACCCCGTAGCTGCGCATCACATAGGCGAACTCGACACCGATGGCGCCCGCGCCCGCGATCACGATGCTGCCGGGGAGCTCGGAGCTGAGGATCTGCTCCTCGTAGGTGACGACCCGTTCGCTCAGCGAGGTGCCGGGCAGCAGCTTCGTCGTGGCGCCGGCCGCGATGACGCAGTGGCCGAAGGTGACGGACTCGGTGCCGCCGTCGGAGAGCGCGACCTGGAGGGTGTGGTCGTCCGTGAAGCTGCCCACGCCCTCGTACTTGGTGATCCCGTTCTTCTTCATCAGGTAGTGCACGCCCTTGACGCGCCCGTCGGCCACCTTGCGGCTGCGGGTGTACGCCGCCTCGTAGTCGAAGGTGACCGTGCCGTCGACGCGGATGCCGAACGCCTTCGCCTCCTGGGTGAACAGGTGCGCCAGTTCGGCGTTGCGCAGCAGGGCCTTGGACGGGATGCAGCCCACGTTCAGGCAGACGCCGCCCCAGTACCGCTCCTCCACGATCGCCGTGCTCAGGCCGAGTTGGGCGGCCCTGATCGCTGCCACGTATCCGCCGGGACCGGCGCCCAGAACCACCACGTCAAAGTGTGCGCTCATGACCGGCAGCCTATGCCGCGCCGGACATTTCGCGCCGGATCAGCGCGCAATCGGCACATGCGAGCCACGTCACGTCCGGTGTGCCGCCGGATCGGGTGATCGCGGCGTGGCTGTCGGTGGCTCCTCGTACGGTGGTCC
Organism: Streptomyces sp. NPDC002055; assembly: GCF_040296705.1. NCBI lineage: Bacteria > Bacillati > Actinomycetota > Actinomycetes > Kitasatosporales > Streptomycetaceae > Streptomyces > Streptomyces sp. NPDC002055. The sequence continues at coordinate 27,533 of NZ_JBEOXS010000054.1, read as the reverse complement.
CCGGGTGAGGGCGTGGATGAGGACGCGGGGGCCGGCGCCCGGACGAAAGGGACAGAGGATGGAGCCGCTACGCAACGTGCCGACGGACATGTTCCGGTTCGCGCCCGGCAGTCGGGCCGGACTGGACGCAGCGGTCCTCCAGGTGCTCGCCACCGCCGGGGAGCACCGGGGGACCGCGCTCGGGACGGACGTCATCCGGCAGGCGGCGGGCGGTGGGGACGGTCCCGGCGCGATGCCGGAGCCGGACCTGGCGGCCGCCCTCGACCGGCTCCGCGCGTGGGGGCTGCTGGAGCCTTGCGGGGACGGTGCGGAGCACGGGCGTGGCGCTGTCCGGTACGCCCCGACCTCGCACGGGGAGGCAGCCATCGCCGGAGTCCGGCATGTCCTGGGCATGCCGGCCGCCGCCGGCGCCCCGGATCTCACGATGCTCGACGCCGTCGCAGCCCGGCTGGACGAGCTGGGGCGGCTGCTGGACGGGCCCGCCACGGCCGACGGACGGATCTTCGCCGCCCTCACCGAGCTGGAGGCGCAGCTGGCGGCGCTGGACGCCAACACCGCGGCGTCCGACGGCGGACCGCGGCGCCCGGTCCGGGCCGCCGGGGCGGGGCCGGACGACGTCCACGCGTCAAGGACCGCGACGGTGCCCCACGTACAGGAGTTCCCGACCGGTCCGGAGCAACGGCTGCCCGCCCTGGCGTCGGCCGTCGCCCGCATCGAGGAACGCGGCGTGGCCGTGCTGCACGCACGGGCCCTGCGCGGTGCGCAACCGCCACCGCACGGGGGCGAGGACGCCGAAGCCGCCTGGCTGGAGCGGCGCCGCGAGCAATGGGAGCTGCTGCGGGCCTGGTTCCGGCCGATCGACGGCACACCGGCCCGTATCCAGCGGCTGCATGACGCCGCCCGGCAGGCGGTCCTTACCCTGCTGCATATGCTCGACCGCATCACGGATCCACGCCGCCCCTCCGCCACCACCGACCAGGACTTCCGCGAACTGGCCCGGTGGTTCGCCGCCGCGCCGGGCGAGGAGGAACTGCACCGGCTCTGGGCGGCGGCCTTCGGCCTCACCTCCGCCCGCCACGCCCACCTCTGTCACCCCGACCCCGAGCTCATCTCCCCGGCCGAGAGCTGGGCCTCCGCCCAGCCCGTCGAAGTGTCGTCGCTGCTGCGCAGCAGCGGCCGGACCGAGCGGTTCACCCGGACCGCCCGGGTGCGCGACGTCGCCGGCATCAAGGCGGCCCGCGCCGAACGCGCCCGGCACGAGCGGGCCGAACTCGAAGCGGCCTGGGACCTGCTGCGCACCGACGGACCGGTCCGCCTCTCCGACTTCGGCGGGCTGGAGCACGGGGTGTTCGACCGGCTGCTCGACCTGCTCGGCCGCGCGCTCTCCACCCCTCCCGACAGCACCGGAGCCCGCCGCGGCAGCACCGGCGACGGACGCGTCGAGGTGGTGCTGCGGGACGCGGCCGACGGCCGGACCGCGGTGCTGCGCACCCCGCACGGCAGCCTGGAGGGCCCCGACTACCTCGTCGAGGTCCGCCCGTCGGGCGGCGCCCCGGTGCCGTCCCCGCGCACCGCCGGCGCCCCGGAGGCAGCGGAATGAGCAACCTCAGCAACCAACTCGTCGTCGCCGAGCGGGAGGACGTCGCGCGGGGCATCAAGGCCCTGCTGCGCACCCCCCTGGTCACCGGCCGGACCGACCCGGACGCCTTCGACGTGATCCGGCGCCGCCGGGAACCCCTCACCAAGTGGTTCGACTACCACTGCGGCTGGGCCCTCTCGGTGGAACCCCGGCGCGGCTACGCGCGCCTGCTGAAGGTGCGGCCCGACGCCGACGCGACCCGCCCCGCCCGGCGGCAGCGGGCGGGCCGGGCACCGTTCGACCGCCGTCGCTACGTCCTGCTGTGCCTGCTCGCCGCCGAGCTGCTGCCCGTACCGGTGATCACCATCGGCCTGCTCACCGAGCGGGTGGCGGCGGCGAGCTCCGCCGACCCGGCCCTCCCCGGCTTCGACCCCGCGCACCGGGCCGAGCGCCTGGCCTGTGTGGACGCCCTGGGCCTGCTGGAGTTCACCGGGGCACTGGACGTCGTGGACGGGGCCACCGAGAGCTTCGTGGACGACCCCGGGGCGCAGGTGCTCTACCGGGTGGACGCGACCCTGCTGGACCGGCTCCTCGCCGCCCCCAACAGCCCCTCCCGGGGCGCCGTCCCCGCCGACGAGGTGCCCCGCCGGTTCGACGAGCTGCTGGGCGGACTGGCAGGGGAGGGCCGCGGCTCCGCGGCGGAGCCCGGCAGCGGCCCGGCCGCCGGCGAGGGGCCCCGGCGCACCGTGCGGCTGCGGCACGCCGTCCTCCGCCGGCTCTTCGACGATCCGGTGCTCTACCGCGACGAACTGACCGCGGACGAGAACGCATTCCTCGCCTCACCGGCCGGCCGGCTCACCGTGCACCGGGCCGTGGAACAGGCCGGGTTCGTCCTGGAGGAGCGGGCCGAGGGCCTGCTGCTGATCGACCCGGACGCCGTCGCCACCGACAGCACCTTCCCCGACGACTCCGGCACCGCCAACGTCGCCGCGCTGCTCCTGCTCGACCCCGTCGTGGCCTCCCCGCACGGCCGCAGCCGCGAGGAGCTCTACGGCGACACCGAGGAACTGCTGCGCCGCTTCCCGCGCTGGGCGAAGACCTTCTCGACGCCCGGTGGCGTCAACCGGCTCGTTGACGACGCCGTCCGCGTCCTGACCGACTTTGCACTGGTCCGCCGCACGGAGGACCATCGGGTGACGGCCCGTCCGGCCGCCGCCCGGTACCGGGGCACGGACCCCGCCTCCACCACGACCCACACCCCGGAAGGGGACCTTCGGTGAGCATCACGGAACTCCCCCGACCGGCGGCCGAACCCGCGGACGGAACGGCCCCCGGGACCCCGGCCGGGTCCCGGTGGCAGCCGTCGCGCGCCGGCATCGTCAACGTCTGGCGCTACTACGACGAGACGTTCACCTTCCACGACGGGCGGCTGCTGCTGCGCGGGCCGAACGGCTCCGGCAAGTCCAAGGCCCTCGAGGTACTGCTGCCCCACCTGTTCGACGCGAGCCTGCGCCCGCACCGGCTGTCGACCTTCGGCGGCTCCGAACGCACCATGCACTGGAACCTCATGGGTTCCGGAACCACCGGCAAGACCCGAGTCGGCTACGTGTGGCTGGAGTTCACCCGGGGGCGGGGCGAGGAGCGGTCCTGGTTCTGCTGCGGAGCGCGGCTGCAGGCCAGCGCGCACACCAGCGCGGTGCACGCCGACTACTTCACGACCACCCAGCGGATCTCCGTCGACGGCGGCCTGCCCCTGGTCAACGCGGCGGGGCAGCCGCTCACCCGGGCCGCACTGGCCGAGGCCCTTGCCGGACACGGCGAGGTCCACGAGAGCCCGGAGGGCTACCGTGACGCCGTCCGCGGCACCCTCTTCCCCCGCCTGAGCGAGCAGCGGTACGAGGCGCTCATCACCGCCCTGCTGCAACTGCGCACCCCCAAGCTCTCCGAACGCCTCGACCCCTCCCTGCTGTCGTCCCTGCTGTCCAAGGCCCTGCCGCCGCTCGGCACCGCCGAGGTCGCCGAACTGGCCGACGGATTCGAGCAGCTCGACCAGGAGCGCGAACAACTGCGCCGGCTCGACGAGGAAGTCGCCGCGGCCGACACCCTGGCCGCCCGGCAGCGCGACTACGCCCGGCGGGTGCTCCGTGGCGCGGCGTCCGGGCTGCTCTCCGCCGACACCGAGCTGGAGAACCTCGCGCTGGTGGCCCGGCGGAGCGAGGAGAGCCACGAACGGGCGCGCGCCGAGCGGGACGCGGCGGAGCAGCGCAGAAAGGAGCTGACCGAGGCCGTCGAGCAGCTCGAAGCGGGCATCGACGGGCTGACGGACAGCGCCGAGTACCGCCGGGGCGGCGAGGCCGACCAGCTCCGCCGGCAGACGGAGGAGGCCCGTGCCGACGCCGTGTGGCAGCGGCGGGAGGCCGACGCCGGCCTCGGGGAGAGCGGGGGCGACGAGCGGCTCGCCGAGGAGGCACAGCGGAGCGCCGCGGCCCGGGCCGCGGAGGTCGCGGCCGCACTGGACGCCGTGCGGGAGGCCGCGCGGAGCGCCGGTCTGGAGCCGCTGTGCCCCGCGCTCGAAGCGGCCCTGGAGGCGCCCGGCTCGCCGGCCGCGCCGGGAGCCGGGACACCGGACGGCGCGCCCGCGGAGCCCGGCGAAGGCGCCGGGCCCACCCCGGAGGGAGCCGCGGCGCTGCCCGGGTCCGCCCTGGAGGGAGCCGCGGCGCTGCCCGGGTCCGCCCTGGAGGGAGCCGCGGCGCTGCCCGGGTCCGCCCCGGAGGGCGCCGCTCCCGACGGCGCCCCCGAGTCCGCGTCCGCCGAGGGGCGCGCCCGGACCGCCCGCCGGCTGCTGCGGGACGCGGTGCGGGAGCGGTCCGCGCGGATCGCGGCCGTACGGCGCGCCGCCGACCGGCTGGACCGGGCCGTCGCCGAACGCGGCGCGGCCGAAGCGGAGTTGGAGGGTGCCCGGGAGCGGCTGGCCGAGGCGCACGGGGAGCGCGAGGAGTGCGACCGGGTCTACGACCGGGCGCTGGGCGAACAGGCCCAGCAGGTGCGGGAGTGGGCCGAGGGCTGTGCCGAGCTGCGCTTCGCCGACCTCGACGACCTGGTGGCCCACGCCGCGACCGAGAGCGCGGTGTCGGCCGGGACGGAGGAGGCCACCCGCACCGTGGAGGCGGAGCTGACCGCGAGCGAGACGGCGGCCCGGGCGGCCCTCCGGGACGCCCGGCAGGAGCGGGGCCGGCTGACCGCCGGTGTCGAACTCCTGGGCCGCCAGACGGATCTGCCGCCCACCGCACCGGCCACCCGGACCGCCGTCCGGTCCACCATGGACGGCGCACCGCTGTGGCGGCTGGTCGCCTTCCACGACGAGGTGCCCGACGGGGTCCGGGCGGGCGTCGAGGCGGCGCTCCAGGCCTGTGGCCTCCTCGACGCCTGGGTGGGCACCCACGGAGAGGTCACGGCCCCCGGCCACGACGTCCTGGCCCACCCGGAGTCCGTCACCCCCGTCGACGGGCCGTCCCTGCTCGATGTGCTCCGGCCCGAGCCCGGCACCGCCGTCCCCACGGAGCGGGTCCGGCAGTTGCTCGCCGCCATCGCCCACGGCCCGGCGCTCCCCGCCGGACACCCGGTGGCGGTCGGCGCGGACGGCAGCTGGCGGCTGGCCGGGATGACCGGCACCTGGAGCAAGGAGGAGGCCGCCCACATCGGCGCCCCCGCCCGCGAGCGGACCCGCAGGCGGCGGATAGCGGAACTCCTCGAACGGCTCGACACGGTGACCGCGCTCATCGGTGAACTCGACGAGGAACTGCACCAGCTCCAGCAGCGCCGGGAACGCCTCGCGGCGGACCGCAGGGCGCGCCCGAACCCCCGCCGGCTCCGGGCCGCGAAGCGCCGCTGGGACCGCGCGGAATCCCTGCTCTCCTCCCGGGACGACGCGGTCCGCGCCGCCGTCACCCGGCTGGAGGCCCGCGAACAGGAGGTCGCCGGGGCCCTGCGCGCGCTCGGCTCGGCCGCCGAACCGCACGGTCTGCCCGCCGAGCACGGGGCCCTGGACACCCTGGAGTCCGCCGTCGCGGCGCTGCAGGAGTCGGGCGACCGCTGGCTGGACGCCCAGCTCCGGCTCCGGGACGGACTCCGGGCCGCCGCGGACGCCCGCGACCGGGCCGGCCGGTCCCGGGCACGCGCCGAGGAACACCTCGCCCGGGCCGAGGCCGCCGAGTCCCGGGCCCGTTCCCTGGCCGCCACCCTGGAGGCTGCGGAGGGTGCCGCCGGTGAGAGCCACGGCCGGGTCGCCGCGCGGATCGGCGAGTCGCGCGAAGCCCTGGCAGTGGCCCGGCGCGAGACGGAGGAGCTCTCCGCCCACCTGGTGAACCTGGCGGAGCGCATTGGCGCCCTGGGGGTCACCACGGCCGAGGACATCGGCCGCCGCGACGCCGCCGTCGCCGTACGCGACGGTGCGGCCGAGCACTTCCGGCAGCTGTGCCTCCGCGGCTTCGCGGAGGACGCCGACATCCCGCTGGCCTGCGCGGCCGACGACGGCATCCCCGCCCTCCTCGCGGCCGCCCGGGACACCGCGGAGGCCTGGCCGTCCCTGGCCCACGGGCCGGAGGAGACCACCGAGGAGCTGGGCCGGCTGACCGAGGCGCTGCACACCTGCCGGCCCTCCCTCGGGGCCCGCGCGGAGCTCGGTCTGGAGACCCACGGCGCCACCGCGGTGCTCACCGCCGCGCTGGACGGGACGCCGATCGGCGCGGCCCGGCTCCACGCCGCGCTCATCGCCGAGCGGGAACAGCGCCGGGAGCACATCGGCACGGCCGAGCGGACACTGTTCGAGACGGCCCTCGAGGGCGACGTCCGGCGCCATCTGGCGGCCCGGATACGGCAGGCCAATGAGCTGGTCGACACGATGAACGCCCATCTGGGCCGGGTGCGCACCGCCTCGGACGTGGCCGTCCGGCTGGTGTGGCAGGTCCACCCCGACCTGCCGCCGGACATCCGGACCGCCCGCGACCTGCTGCTGGCGGACCCGGCCACGATCGGCGAGACCGGCCGCGCCACCCTGCACGCGTTCCTGCGCAGCCGCATCGAGGAGGCCAAGGCCCGCAACACCGCCGCCACCTGGGAGGAGCAGCTCTCCGAAGTCCTGAACTACCCCGCCTGGCACCAGTTCGTCGTGGAACTCGACCGCTCGAACGGCTCGGGCAGGCAGTTGCTGACCAAGAAGCTGCACGGCGCGCTGTCCGGCGGGGAGAAGGCGATCGCGCTGCATCTGCCGCTGTTCGCCGCGGTGGCCGCGCACTACCAGGCCGTGCCGGAGGCGCCCCGGCTGATCCTGCTGGACGAGGTCTTCGCGGGCGTCGACACCGCCAACCGCGGCCAGGTGTTCGGCCTCCTCGGGGCCCTCGACCTCGACCTGGTGCTCACCTCGGACCACGAGTGGTGCACCTACCGCGAGCTGGACGGCATCGCCGTCCACCAGCTGATCACCGGGGACGGCGACGACGCGGTGACCAGCGCCCGGTTCGTCTGGAGCGGCGGCGACCTGCGGCCCGAGGACCCGGCCGACGAATGAGGCCCCGGCCGTGCGGCCCCGCCCCGCCGGTGAGCCGCACGGCACCGGCGCCCCGGAACGGCAAAGGGCGCTCCCCCGAGAGGGGGAGCGCCCAGGGCGTGTCCTGCCGGATCACTCCTCGCTCTTGCTGATCTCCCAGAAGCGCGGCACCGTCGAGGCGTCGAGGCTCCACTCGATGCCGTAGATCCCCTTCTGGGCCACCGCGTACTGCTTGCCCTGCCACAGCGGCAGCACCGGCAGGTCGTCCGCGACGATGGACTGTATCTCCGCGAACTTGTCCGCGGTGACCGGCCGGTTGGCCTCCAGTACGGTGTCCGGGATCAGGTCGTCGGTGATCCGCTTGGACTCGTAGTTGTTGGCGAGAACGCTCTTCTTGCTGAAGAACGGCGTGATGAAGATGTCCGGGTCCGGGTAGTCGGGCAGCCAGCCCCGCACGTAGACGCCGTACTTCCCGGCGCGCACGCCCTTGTCGTACTCGTCGAGCGGGACGCTCTTCACCTCGGCGTCGAAGAGGCCGCTCGCGTTGAGCTGCTGCGCGATCTCCTTGAAGGCCGGCACGGTGGCGGGCCCGAAGCGGACCGGCGTCGCCCACAGGGTCAGCTTGACCTTGCCGTTGATCCCCGCCCCGCGGAGCGCGGCCGCCGCCTTGTCGCGCTGCGGCCGGTCGCCGTACTTGTCGAAGAACGGCGTCTTGTGGCCGGTGATGCCGGCCGGGATCACCGAGTACAGCGGCTCGGCGGTGCGCTGGTACACGTCACGGACCAGGGCGGTGCGGTCGACCAGGTGCGCGATGGCCTTGCGGACGCCGAGCTTCCCGACGACCGGGTCCTTCATGTTGAAGACCATGTGCATCACTTCGGCGCTGGCGCCGTCGACGACCCTGACGTTCCCCCGGTTCTGGGTGGTCTTGGCCTCGAGCTCGTAGATGTCCTTCGCCGCGAGTCCGCGGTAGGCGAGGTCCACGGTGCCGCGCTGCACGGCGTGCTTGAGCGCCGCCTGGTCGCCGTGGAAGGACTTCAGCGTCATGCCGGAGTTCTTGGGCTCGGCCGAGCCCTTGTACTCCGGGTTGACCGAGAAATCGGCCTTCTTCCGGTTGAACGAGTCCAGCTTGTACACACCGGAACCGAAGATCTTGTTGTCCGTGCGCAGCCGGTCCGCGGGGTATTCCCGGTGGTCCACGATGGCCCCGGCGTTCGATGCGATCTTCATGGGGAACGTCGCGTCGGAGCCCCGGAGGCGGAAGACCACGGTCCTGTCGTCCGGCGTCTCGATGTTCTTGATCGACGACAGCAGGTACGCCGGACCCTTGTCGTCGTTGATCCGCAGGGTGCGCTCGAAGGAGTACGCCACGTCCTCGGCGGTCATGCTGTTGCCGTTGCTGAACTTCAGGCCGTCCTTCAGCACGCAGCGGTACACCCGGCTGGCGCTGTCCGTGAAGCCGCAGCTCTTGGCGGCCTCGGGCTCGGGCGTGGTGCTGCCCCGCGGGAAGCTGATGAGCGACTGGAAGACGTTGTTGAACACCAACCAGGAGCCCACGTTGTAGCCGGAGGCCGGGTCGAGGGACTGCACCTCGTCGGTCGTCCCCATGATCACCGGTTCGCCCGTGCCCGCCGCGTCCCCCTCGTCCGAACCGCAGCCCGAGAGCAGACCGGCGACGACACCCACTCCGAGCGAGCCGGCCAGCCACTGGTGACGTTTTCTCAACCGCACGTTCCTCACACTTTTCTCTGTCGGCCCACCAGGCGCCGCGGGGAGCCGGCCGCACCTGCCCCGGCCGGGCTCCCACAGCTGTCGCACCGGGGAGGAGTTGATCGCTCGCTCTTCGCCGCTGACGGCCGCCGCACGCGACGGCCACTGCGTGCCCTTCCGCGGCGGGGACCCGGGGGCGCGCCGTCGCCGGCCGAACCCACGGTTGCCGGGGCCGCCGGCAGCGCCGTGGCCGGCAGCCCCCGGTGGGTCGGGGAGACCAGCACACTACGGATCCTGCCGCTCCGGAAGAGAGGCGGGACAGGTGTCCTTGGTGAAGAACGGATCGATGAAGTTATCGGTGTGTCCGGGGTAACCAGCCATACCGTAGTCCGCATCCTGACACCTCGGGTAAGCGGGGCGGAACAGTTCACGGCCACCGACCTCACGGTTATGACCCGGGTGCGCACAATGTCCGCAAACTGCAGTTGCGGTGGAGTGGCGACGGGGTTCTCCGTCACGGGAAGATCATCGCCGCGGCGCCGTCCGGGCGGCCGTGTCCCTGGAGGAAGGCAGAACTGTCCCCATGCCCTCAACGAGGACCCAGGTCGCTGTCGTCGGCGCCGGACCGGCGGGCCTGACCTTGGCAAACGTCCTGCGACGGACGGGAGTCGACTGTGTCGTGATCGAGGCCGCGAGCCGTTCCTTCATCGAGCGGCGCCCCCGCGCGGGCTTTATCGAGGAATGGGCGGTGCGCGCCCTGGAGCGGCACGGTCTGGCCGGCCGGCTGCTGCGGACTGCGGAGCGCCACGGAGCGTGTGAATTCCGTTACGACGGCGCCCGGCATGCCTTCGCCTATGCGGAACTCACCGGTCGGCACCATTTCGTGTATCCGCAGCAGGAGTTGGTCACCGATCTGGTGGGGCATTTCGCCGACGGCGGCGGTGATGCCCGCTTCGACGTGCGGGACGTCGAATTGCACGCCCTGCTCTCCGGGCAGCCCTCGGTCACCTACACCGGTGCCGACGGGGAACGGCACCGGATCTCCTGCGACTACATCGCCGGGTGCGACGGGGCCCGCGGGGTGTCCCGGAGCCATCTGCCCGCCGACAGCACCGTCTTCGCCCAGCACGACTACGGCGTCGGCTGGCTCGCCGTGCTCGCCGAGGCGCCGCCGTCCGCGGACGGCGTGGTGTTCGGCATCCACCCCCGGGGCTTCGCCGCGCACATGGCCCGCAGCCCGCAGGTCACCCGCTTCTACCTGGAGTGCCCGCCGGGGGACGACGAGGCCGCCTGGCCGGACGAGCGGGTCTGGGAGGAGCTGCAGGCCCGGCTCGCCGTCCCCGGCGGGGAGCTCACCGAGGGCCCCCTGATCGAGAAGCGGGTCCTCGACATGCACAACTACGTGGTGGCCCCGATGTCCCACGGCCGGCTGCACCTCGCCGGGGACGCCGCACACCTCGTCGCCCCCATCGGCGCCAAGGGCATGAACCTCGCGCTGCACGACGCACTGCTGCTCGCCGAGGCCTTCACCGCCCACTACGGAACGGGTGACGACACCGGGCTGGCCGGGTACTCGGCCGCCGGTCTGCGGCGGGTCTGGCAGTACCAGGAGTTCTCGCAGTGGTTCTCCGAACTGCTGCACGGGCCCACCGCCGGGTCCCGCGCCGCCGACCCGTTCCGGGCGGGCGTCGCCGGGGCGCGGCTGCGGCGCCTGCTGGACTCCCCGGCGGCGGCCGCCGCGTTCGCCGAGCTCTACATCGGGCGGTATCCGGACTCCTGAGCCCTGGTGCCGGAATCCTGTGCCGCGGTGCCGGAATCCCGGGTGCCGGATGCCGGATGCCGGATGCGGGTGCTGGGTGCCGGGTGCCGGGTGCGGATGCCGGGTGCCGGGCCGCCCCGGTACGGCCCCGCGCCCGAGGTCCCGCACCCGGCTCCAGGTCCGGTTCGGCCGACGGCCCCCGGGCCGTACGCCCGGCCGCCGTGCATCCCCGGCCCGCCCGTTCCGGCACCCCGCCCGCTTCCGGTGCGCCGCCCGTTCCGGCACCCCGCCGCCGGTCACCGTCCGACCCCCGTTCGGGTGGTGACCGGCGGCGCGCGTCCGGGCCGGCCCGGACACGGCCTCCTCAGACCCGGGGCTCCCAGCGGAAATAGCGCCGGAGGGCCAGCACCCCGGCTCCGGTCCAGGTCAGGGCGGTCAGCGCCTGCCGTGCGATTCCCGCCCCGGTGGCCTCGCCGGACCAGCCCGCACGGATCAGATCGGCCACCGGAGTCAGCGGCAGGAAGCGGCAGATCTCCTCCAGCGCGCCGGGCAGTGCGTCCAGCGGCAGGAACAGCCCGGAGCCCGCCAGCAGCACGATCATGCCCGGCAGGACGACGACCTGCGCGCTCTCGGCCGTCCGCGCCAGCGTGGAGGTGAGGGCGGCCAGCGCCGCCATCATCACCACGCCCAGCAGCACGCCCAGAACGGCGAGGTGGGGCGCCTCGGGGGCCGGCACGTCGGCGACGACCGAGATGCCGACGGCCAGGGCCACGCACTGCGCGAGCGCCATCAGGACCATGGGCAGGGCGGAGCCGGCGAGGATCACCAGGTCCGACACCTCACCGGTCCGCATCCGCTTGAGGAACAGCTCCTCCCGGCGGGCCGCGTAGACGCCCGGCAGCGCGCTGTACAGCGCCATGACCAGGACGATCCCGAACGACATCGCCATCAGCGACGGCCCCATGGCGTCCGCCGCGGCCGACTGCCCGAACGTCTTGAGCGTGGGCTGGAACGCCAGCGTGAGCATGCCCGGCATGAACACCACGGTGAACAGATTCGTCCGGTTGCGGAACAGCAGCGTCAGTTCCGCGCGCCCCAGGGCGGCCAGATGTGCGGTGCTGGAGCTCATGACGCGGTGGCCTCCGTGCCGTAGGTGCCCTGGGCGATGTGCAGGAACGCCTCTTCGAGCGAGGCGGACCGGGCGTTCAGCCCGGCCAGGTCGATGCCCTTGTCCCGGGCCCAGAGCAGGGTCTCGGTCGTGGTGTGCTGCAGATCCCGGGTGGACAGCCGGACGGCGCGGTCCGCCGCGCCGCTCACCGTGGCGCCGAGGGCGGACGAGTCCGGCAGGTCCCCGACGCCGACGCCCGGCGGCAGCCGGAAGGAGAGCGTCGAGGGATGCTCGGCGACGATCTCGGGCACCGTGCCGGAGGCGGCGATGGTGCCCGCGTGCATGATGGCCAGCCGGTCGGCGAGCCGCTCCGCCTCCTCCAGGTAGTGCGTGGTGAGGACGACCGTGGTGCCCCGGTCGCGCAGGTTCTGCAGGATGTCCCAGGTCTCGCGGCGGCCCTCGGGGTCCATGCCCGTCGTCGGCTCGTCGAGGAACAGCACCTCGGGGTCGCCGAGGGTCGCGAGCGCCAGATCCAGGCGCCGCTTCTCCCCGCCGGAGAGGTTCTTGACGCGCACCCCCGCACGGTGGGTCAGCCCGACCGTCTCCAGGGCTTCGCCGGCCGGCCGGGGGCGGGAGGTGCACCCGGCCCACATCCGGACGGTCTCGGCGACGGTCAGATCGGCGGCGAAGCCGCCGTGCTGGAGCATCACACCGGTGCGGGGCCGGGTCAGCGCACGGTCCCGGTGGGGGTCGTGTCCCAGCAGCCGCACGCTGCCCCCGGTGGGGGCGGCCAGGCCTTCGAGCAGTTCGACGGTGGAGGTCTTGCCCGCACCGTTGGTGCCGAGCAGGGCGAAGAGTTCACCCTCGGCGACGGAGAAGGAGATGCCCCGGACGGCCTCGAAGCCCTTGCCGCCCGCGGGCCCGTACCGCCTCCGCAGGCCGCTGACCTCGATGGCGTGAACATGGGATGTCATACCGGAATCCTGACCGGACGCCGGTACGGATCATGATGAGCTGTGTCATCGATCCCGATGACATTTGTCATGACCTCCCGGACCGGCCCGCTTCGGACCGGCCCGCTTCGGACCGGCCCGCCACGGCCCGGACCACTTCGGCACGGACGGCCTCGGACCGGACGGCCTCAGACCAGACGGCGGACCTGGACCACCGGGGACGGTGCCTGGTGTCCGCCGCTGGCGATCATGCGCACCTCGTCGCGATCGCTGATCTCCGCCTGCACGATGCCGGTGTCGTCCGTGTAGACCGGGTGTCCGCCCGGGCCCTTTCGCTCGGTGCGGTGGACCACCACCGCATCCTCCGCGGCCGGGGTTGCGGAGCCCGGATGGACGAACACCAGCTCGTACTCATCTCGCTGCCCCATGACACCCTCCACTGTTGCGACCTCCCATGCACTGCATGGCTGTGTACCCAAAACAGTACATTTCATATCTTTTTTATGTCGGCCGGGTGTGAGGCCGACGCCGAGCGCACGGTGCCGGCCGTCTCCCTCTCCGGAGCCGGAGCCGGAGCCGGAGCCGCAGCCGGAACCGTCCGCGTCCGGCCCCGAACCCAGGGCGCTCACCCGCCCACGCCGCGGAACAGCAGCACCACATCCGCGGCGGCGACCGCGATCGTCGCCAGGAACGGCGCCCGCGGCCGCACGCGCCCCAGCAGCGCCCCGCCCCCGGCCACCAGTGCCGCGAGGGCGACCGTGAGTGCTCCGTACCGGCCGGGCCCGCCGGGCATCGCCTGCACCAGCAGTGCCGAGGCGGCCACCACCGGCACCGGTGCCAGCAGCCGGATCCCGGCCGGACCGAGGCGCTGGGGCCAGCCCCGCACCCCCGCCCTCAGGTCGTCCTCGACGTCCGGCAGCACATTCGCCAGGTGGGCGCCGACGCCGAGCAGCGCCGCCGCCACGACCGGCTGCCAGCGCGGCCCGGGGTGTCCCGGCAGCCCCAGGGTGACGAAGGCGGGCAGACAGCCGAAGCCGACGGCGTACGGCAGCCACGACCAGGCGCCGGCCTTCAGTCGCAGGTTGTAGGCCCAGGCCGCGCCGACCCCGGTGAGGTGTGCGGCCGTGGCCCAGAGCCCCGACGCCAGGGACAGCGGTACGCACAGCACGAGCGCGGTGACGGCCGCGGACCGCACCGTGCCCGACGAGACCGCGCCGGAGACCACCGGCTTGTGCCGCCGTCCCGCGGCGGCGTCCCGGCGGGCGTCCACCGCGTCGTTGCACCAGCCGACCGACAGCTGGCCCGCCAGCACCGCTCCGGCCACCAGGGCGCACCCGGCGCCGCTCCGGCCCGCACGCACCGACAGGGCCGTGGCCAGCAGCGTCACCGCCGCGGTGGGCAGCGGGTGGCAGGCCCGGACCAGTCCGCCCACCGCGCCGCTGGGGGCCGGGACGGCCGCTACGCCTGACGGGTCGTCGGAAGCCACCCTCGGATCGTACGGCCGCCCGCCGTTCCCGTCGTCACCGATCGTGGTGGTTCCTCCTGACATGCCATGGATTGCCCCGGATGGGTGTGCCCAAGCATGGCCGGGGCTCTTCGGGGGCACCTCGATGAGGTCCCGACGACCGCCGCCCGACCGGGGAGCCGGATGAGCCGTATCGCCGCCGTACACGGAGTTCTGGCACCGCACCGTCATGAGCAGCGCGACATCACCGATCTGATGGCCCGTATCTGTCTGCCCGACGGCGAGCGGGGAGTCCTCGACCGACTGCACACCAACGCGGGCGTCCGCACCCGGCACACCGTGCTGCCCCTCGACCGGTACGCCGCACTCGACGGCTTCGGCATGGTCAACGACGCGTTCATCGCCGCCGCGACGGAGCTCGGTGCCGAAGCGGTCGACGCCGCTCTGCACGCCGCCCGCATCTCGCCCCGCGAGGTGGACCTGCTGCTGTTCACCTCGGTGACCGGCATCGCCGCGCCCTCCGTGGACGCCCGGCTGGTGGGGCGGCTGGGGCTGCGCCCCGATGTGAAGCGGCTGCCGCTCTTCGGCCTCGGCTGTGTCGCCGGGGCCGCCGGGATCGGCCGGCTGCACGACTACCTCCGCGGCTGGCCCGGTCACGTGGCCGTCCTGCTGTCCGTGGAACTGTGCTCGCTGACCTTCCAGCGGCACGACGCCTCCCCGGCCGGGCTGGTGGCCGCCGGGCTGTTCGGCGACGGCGCCGCGGCCCTCGTCGCCTGCGGAACCGACCGGCGCCCCAAGGGTCCGTGCCCCACCGTGGTGGCCACCCGCGGCCATCTGTACCCGGACACCGAGTCGGTGATGGGGTGGGATGTCACGGACACCGGATTCCGGGTGGTCCTCGACTCGACCGTCCCCGACGTCGTGCGCAAGCACCTCGCCGCCGACGTGGACGCCTTCCTCGGCGACCACGGCCTCACCCGGCGGGACGTCAGCGCATGGGTGTGCCACCCGGGCGGCCCCCGGGTGCTGGAGGCCATGGCCGAGACCCTCGAACTGCCCGACGGCGCCCTCGATATCACCTGGCGCTCCCTCGCCGCGGTGGGCAACCTCTCCTCCTCCTCGGTCCTGCACGTGCTGCGGGACACCCTGGCCGAGCGGCCGCCCCCGCCCGGCACCCCGGGGCTGCTGCTCGCGCTGGGCCCCGGCTTCTGCTCCGAACTCGTCCTGCTGCGCTGGTGAAAGGGGGCCGGAGGTGATCTGGTACGCGGCTCTGGTCCTGGCCGTGGCGGCCGAGCGGCTGGCCGAACTCGCCGTCGCCCGCCGCAACGCCCGCTGGAGCCGGGCGCGCGGCGGGGTGGAGTCGGGCCGGGGCCACTACCCGGTGATGACGCTGCTGCACACCGGCCTGCTGGCGGGCTGCCTCGGCGAAGTGCTGCTGGCGGGGCGCCCCTTCGTTCCCGCACTCGGCTGGACGATGCTCGCCGCCGTCGCCGGGGCGCAGGCGCTGCGGTGGTGGTGCATCGGCGCGCTGGGCCCGCGCTGGAACACCCGGGTGATCGTGGTCCCGGGCCTGCCGCGGGTCAGCGAGGGGCCGTACCGGTGGCTGCGGCACCCCAACTACGTGGCCGTGGCGGTCGAAGGGGCCGCCCTGCCGCTGGTGCACGGGGCCTGGATCACCGCGGCGGCCTTCACCGCCGGCAATGCCGTCCTGCTCGCGACCCGGATCGCCTGCGAGGACGCCGCCCTCGCGGCGGCCGCGCCCCCTCCGGGGGCGGCACCGGAGAAGGCCGTGACGGCGGACACCGGCGGGGGAGCGGCCGGGTGATCGATCTGCTGGTGGCGGGCGGGGGACCGGTCGGGCTCGCCGCCGCCGTGCACGCCGCGCTGGCCGGTCTGGAGACCGTGGTGATCGAGCCGCGCCCCGGCCCCGTCGACAAGGCCTGCGGCGAGGGGATCATGCCCGGCGGGGTGACATCGCTCCGGCGCCTCGGGGTGGATCCGCCCGGCCGGGAGCTGCGCGGCATCCGCTATGTCGACGGCCGCCGGTCGGCCGAGACCGCCTTCCGGGGGGCCGCCGGCCGGGGCGTACGGCGCACCGTCCTGCACTCAGCCCTGGCCGGGCGGGCGGCCGGGCTGGGCGTCCGGACCGTGGTGGGGACCGTGCGCGAGATCCGGCAGGGACCCGGCTGGGTGGACGCGGCCGGTCACCGGGCGCGCTGGATGATCGCGGCCGACGGCCTGCACTCCCCGGTCCGGCGGGCGCTCGGCCTCGGCCTGCCGGCGCGGGGCGGCACCCGTCGCTACGGCCTGCGTCGGCACTACGCGGTGGCCCCCTGGACGGACTTCGTGGAGGTCCACTGGTCGGGACTGGGGGAGGCGTATGTGACCCCGGTCGCCGACGACCTGGTCGGCGTCGCCGTCCTGAGCCCGGTCCGCTGCGACTACGCCACCCATCTCGCACGCTTCCCCCGGCTCGCCGCCGCGCTCCTCGGCGCACGCCCGGTGACGGGGGTGCGCGGTGCCGGACCCATGCGACAGCGGGTCCGGGGCCGCGTCGCGGGCCGGGTGCTGCTCGCCGGGGACGCTGCGGGGTACGTCGACGCGCTCACGGGGGAGGGCATCGCGCTCGGGCTGGCCTCGGCGGGCGCGGCGGTGCGCTGTGTGACGGCGGGGCGCCCGCAGGACTACGAGACGGCCTGGCGCCGGCTGTCGCTGCGGCACCGGCTCATGACGGGGGCGCTGGTGCGCGCCGGCGGCCGGGCGGGCACCGCACGGCTGATCGTCCCGGCGGCGGCCGGGCTGCCCGCGCTGTTCGGGGCCGTCGTGCACGCGCTGCAGTGACCGGCTGGGGCGACGTCCGGCGGGGTGCGCGTCACGAGCAGGTCCCCGGCCCTCGGCTCAGTCGACCGGGTCCCGGACGACGGCGTCGGCCGGCGGCACGTCCGCGCAGAGCCTCTCCCCGCACCACCGGACCGGCCCAACCGGCCTGCGGGTGAAAGTTATTGACAGACAGGGGTGTGCGTGGTGTAACTAACTTTCACCCCACGGCATCCGCGACGGCGAAGGGGTCCCCCATGACCACTTCCGTGCACGGGCCCGCCCAGGAGTCCGTCGGACGGCCCCGCTCCCGCCGTGCGCTGCTCGCGGGTGCGGCCGGAAACCTCATCGAGTGGTACGAGTTCGGCGTCTACGGATACTTCGCGACCGTCATCGCCGCCACCTTCTTCACCCCGGACGGCGGCAGCAGTCTCGAAGGGCTCGTCGCCACCTATGCGTCCTTCGCGCTGGCCTTCTTCTTCCGGCCGCTGGGGGCCGTGCTCTTCGGCCGGCTGGGCGACCGGATCGGCCGCCGTCCGGCGCTGGTGCTCGCCCTGCTGCTGATGACCGGCGCCACCACCCTGATCGGCCTCCTCCCCGACCGCGCCGCCATCGGCGCCGCCGCCCCCTGGCTCCTCACCCTGCTGCGGGTCCTGCAAGGGCTGTCCGCGGGCGGCGAGTTCGGCGGTGCGGTGTCGGTCCTGACGGAGTTCGCCCCGCCGGGCCGGCGCGGTCTGTACGGGGCCTGGCAGTCCTTCACCGTCGCGCTGGGGCTGCTGGCCGGGGCGGGGACCGCGGCGCTGACGGCGACCGTGCTCTCTCCGGCCGCCCTGCACGCGTGGGGCTGGCGGGTGCCGTTCCTGCTGGCCCTGCCCCTGGGCGTGGCCGCCCTCCGGCTGCGGCTGCGACTGGAGGAGACCCCCGCCTTCCAGCTGGCCCGCACGGCCTCCGCCACCGGGCGCGGCGGCACCGGGGCGGCACCCGCCGCGGCCGCGCCGCACCCCCGTCGACTCGCCGGAGCCGTCCTGCTCGGGGCCGGACGCACCATGGGCTGGGCCGCGGCCGGGTACACCTTCCTCGTCGTCCTCCCCGGCTATCTGCAGAGCACCCTGCACACCACCTTCCGTCAGGCCCTGGTCGCCACCGTCCTGGCCAACCTCGGCTTCGCGGCGGCCATCCTCCCGGCGGGGGCGCTCAGCGACCGGATCGGCCGGCGCGCGGTGATGACGACCGGTGCCGCGCTGGCGGTCGCCCTCGCCTTCCCGCTGCTGAACCTGCTCCAGGAAGCCGGGAGTTCGTCCCTGGCCAGGGGCGTCGCCGTGATCCTGGCCGGGGCCGTCGTCGGCCTCATGGCCGGCCCGGGACCGGCGATGCTCGCCGAGATGTTCCCGGTGACGGTCCGCTGCACCGGCCTCGGCCTGGCGTACGCGCTCGCCAACGCCGTGTTCTCCGGGTGCGCGGGACTCCTGGTCACCGAACTGATCAAGCGGACCGGGAACATCGACATCCCCGCCTACTACGTGGTCGTCACCTGCGCCGTCAGCGTGGCGGCGCTGCTCACCCTCCGCGGGGACGACCACCGCCGGCCCCTGCGCGGCGACCGGGCCGCCGGATGACCGGGGGACCGGCCCCGGCCCGGGTGATCGGGCTGATGTCGGGCACCTCCTGCGACGCGATCGACGCCGCGGCCGCCGAGCTGAGCTTCGACGGCGACACGCTCGTACTGACCCCGCTGGGCATGGTCAGCGACCGCTACTCCGATGAGCTGCGGGAGGCCCTGGCCGCGGCCCTGCCCCCGGCGGCGACCACACTCGCCGAGGTGTGCCGGCTCGACACCCTCATCGGCCGGGCGTTCGCCGGCGTAGCGGTCCGGGCCGACGCGGAACTGTGCGGCGGACGGGCCGGGCTGGTCGTCTCCCACGGTCAGACCGTCTACCACTGGGCCGAGGACGGCCGGGTGCACGGCACCCTCCAGCTCGGCCGGTCCGCCTGGATCGCCGAGGCCACCGGCTGTCCGGTGATCTCCGATCTGCGCGCCCGGGACGTGGCCGCCGGAGGCCAGGGCGCGCCGCTGGTGAGCGTCGTCGACACCCTGTGGCTCCGCGGGCGCCCCGGTGTCCCGGCCGCCCTGAACCTGGGCGGTATCGCCAACCTCACCGTGGTCCCGCCGGACCGGGACCCCGTCGCCTTCGACACCGGCCCCGCCAACGCCCTGCTCGACGCCGCGGTCCGCCATCTCACCGGAGGCCGCCAGGAGTTCGACGAGGACGGCGCACTGGCCGCCCGGGGCCGGGTCGACCCGGCGCTGCTGCACCGGCTGCTCGACGAGCCGTACTACGCCCGTCCGGCGCCCAAGACCACCGGCCGGGAGCTGTTCCACCTGCCGTATCTGCGGGCGGCGCTGGCCGGCCGCGGACCGCTCGCCCCCGAGGACGTCCTGGCCACCCTCACCCGGCTGACCGCCCGGACCGTCGCCGACGCCGTCCGGGCCGTGGGCGCGACCGAGGTGGTCGCCTCGGGCGGCGGTACCCGCAATCCGGTGCTGCTGGACACGGTCCGCGACGCACTCGACGGGGTGCCGCTGTGCACCTCCGACGACCTGGGCCTGCCGTCCGCCGCCAAGGAGGCCTATGCCTTCGCGGTCCTCGGTCAGTTGACGGTCCACGGCCTGGCGGGCACGGTGCCGTCCTGCACCGGTGCCCGCCGTGCCGCCGTCCTGGGCTCGGTCACCCCCGGCCGCCGCCCGCTCACCCTGCCGGCGCCCCGGGCGGCGGCGCCGGTCCGGCTGCGGATCACCGGGGCCCCGGGCGACGGCGGATCTGCGGCTGAAGGGCCGGCCAGTGATGGTCCGGCCAGTGATGGTCCGGGAGCCGGCTGACGGGCGGCCGTGCGCCACGACCGCCCGTCGCCCTGCCCCGGACCGGCGGCTCAGGTGGTCTGCGCCTGCTCGTAGAGGGTCTTGGCCTCGTCACCGAAGTACGGGCCGAACATCCGGTTCGGCAGGAAGGTGTAGCCGAAGCTGTTCACCGAGGCCTGCAGTCCGGTGCCCGCGGACTCGTTGAACGAGGTGAACCACGGACCGCCGCTCGAACCGCCGGTCATGTTGCAGCCCATGCCGTGGTCCTTGGAGAAGAGGAAGTCCTTGGAGGTGTTCCCGGCGCAGTAGGTGAGCTTGCTGCCGTCGTACGGCGCTGCGGCCGGGAAGCCGAAGGAGTACATGGCCTTGTTGTAGCCGCCGTTGAACTGGAGGCCCTGGGCGCCGACCACATCCGTGAGCTTCCTGCCGTCCAGCGGCCCGACCACCGCCGCGCCGACGTCGTAGTTGATGTCCTCACTGGCCACCCACTGCGGCGTGGACATGATCTTGGTTGCGGTCCAGGTGCCGTGCGGTGTCTGGCCGTCGTGATAGCCGGGTACGAACACCCAGTTGGTGTGCCAGCTGCCCTGGTACTTGACGCAGTGTCCGGCGGTGATGATCGTGCCGGCGTTCTTGCTGGTGACGGCGTTGCCGGAGCACGAGGCGGTGCGCCCCTGGAAGGTGAAGAACACCCGCCCCGACGTCTTGACCACGGCCCCGCTGCCCGTCCACGACCCCCCGGCCTGCGGGAACGCCTGGGCGCCGTGCGGGCGGTGGGTGGGGGCGACGGTCGTCGTCCGGCCGTGGCTCGCGGGTGCCCTGACGTCGCCGGGACGGACGCTGAGCAGGTCGAGCGGCCGGGCGTTCCGCATCCGCTCGGGGGTCCAGAAGGCCCGGACCTTCTCCTGCGCGGCGGGGGAGGCCGCGGCGGTGCGGGCGGTGGAGTCGACGGCTGGGGTGGCGGTGGCGGACTGCAGTCCTGTGGTGCACAGGGCGCCGACGGCCATCAGGATGCCGGCGGAGATACGGAAGGGACGTCTCACGCGTACTCCTTCTGCCGATCCCGCGCGGATGTCGCGCGCGGGCACTGTGGGGGCCGGGCCGCAAGGGTGTGCGGACCGGGCAGATGAGCGGTGCGGATGCGCCGTGCTGATCGGCGGGACCGGTGCGCGGTACCGAGAGGGGGGTGGGGACGCATGGCCGGGATGCGTGGCGCTGATCTCGCGAGCCGATGCGTGGTGCGTGGGGCAGAGTGCCACGGGAGCGCTGACTTGTCAGTGGCTTGTCAAACAGCTGGCCGAATGTCGCCCCCGGCTCCGGTGCGATCCCCCGATTCCCCTATGTTGGTGGCCGGTTCGTAGGGGGCTCGGGAACGCGACGGCGGTCCGGGGCCCTCCGGACACGGTGCACGTGACCGACGACCGGGGAGGCGGAACCGTTCCCGGAGAACCCACCGGACGGGATGGCATGACCGACGCGATGTTCCGCAGCTTCTCCTGCGCCGGTGACGGCGAGCTCCTCGACGGCGTGGAGAGCCGGCCGTCCGGCCCCGAGGCCCCGTCCACCGTGGTGCTCCTGCACGGCGCGGGGACGAGCGACAAGGCGCGCCTCACCGATCTGATGGCCGACTTCTCGGCCCGCGGGCACCGTGCACTCGCCTTCGACTTCTCGGGACACGGGAGCAGTTCGGGCACCCTGCCGGAGCTGAGTCTGCGACGCCGCTTCACCCAGGCGGAAACGGTGATCGGCCGACACGTCCCCGCCGGTCACGGCCTGGTGCTGATCGGCTTCAGCATGAGCGGTCAGACCGTCGCCGACCTGGCGCGGCACTACGGCCGCCGGGTGACCGCCATCGGCCTCTGTGCCCCCGCCGTGTACGCGAGGCGGGCCTGGTCCGTGCGGTTCGACGCGGGCTTCACCGGCATCATCCGGACCCCGGACAGCTGGCGGGACTCCACCGCCCTCGACACCTTCCGCACGTTCGCGGCCCGAGCGGTGCTGGCCGTGCCGACCGTCGACGCGGTGATCCCGCCGGCCGTGACCGGGGCCGTCGCCGAGGCGCTGGCCGCCCGGTCGCGGTTCACCCATCTGACGTTCCCCGACGCCGACCACCGGCTGGCGCTGTGGTTCCGGGACCATGCCGAGCACCGCCGCCGCTTCGTCGACGCGGTCCTGGCGCCGCGGGAGGACCCGGGTGTCGGTGACGCGGGCGGGCTCCGGGCGGCACCGCTCCGCCGACGGCCCGCGTCACCGGGCTGACGGGCCGCCCCGGACCGCGCCCTCCGGCTGTCGCGGACCGCGCCTTCCGACCGTCATGCGCCGCGCGGGCACCGCCCCTCCGGTCGTCACGCGCCGGTGCCGCCCTCCGGCCGTCAGCCGTCACGCAGGCCGGACCGGTGCCCCCGCACAACACCCGCTCGACGGCGGGGCGTTCCGGCACGTCACGCCCCGGAACGCCCCGCCGTCGGCGCCGTTCTCAGGCGGTGAGCTCGTCGCGGACCTCGCGGAAGGCCGCGACCGCGCGCCGGACGTCCTCGGTCGAGTGCGCGGCCGACAGCTGGACCCGGATGCGCGCCTTGCCCTGCGGAACCACCGGGTAGGAGAAGGCGATCACATAGATCCCCCGCTCCAGCAGGGCCGCCGCCATGCGCCCGGCCAGCGCGGCATCGCCGATCATGACCGGGGTGATGGGGTGCTCGCCGGGCAGGATGTCGAAGCCCGCGGCCGACATCTCGCTGCGGAACAGCTCGGTGTTCTCCCGCAGCCGCGCCCGGCGGTCGTCGGAGGCCGCCAGCAGGTCGAGCACCTTCAGCGAGGCGCCGACGATGGACGGGGCCAGCGAGTTGGAGAAGAGGTACGGGCGGGAGCGCTGCCGGAGCAGTTCCACGATCTCGGCCCGGGCGGCGACATAGCCGCCGCTGGCGCCGCCGAGCGCCTTGCCGAGGGTGCCGGTGATGACGTCCACCCGGTCGGTGACGCCGAAGAGCGCCGGGGTGCCGCGCCCGCCCTCGCCGGTGAAGCCGACGGCGTGCGAATCGTCCACCATGACGAGGGCGTTGTAACGGTCGGCGAGGTCGCAGATCTCGTCCAGCGGGGCGATGTACCCGTCCATGGAGAACACGCCGTCGGTGACGATCAGCTTGTGCCGGGCGTCACCGGCCTCCTTGAGGCAGCGCTCCAGGTCGGCCATGTCGCGGTTGCGGTAGCGGAACCGGGCGGCCTTGGAGAGCCGGATGCCGTCGATGATGCTCGCGTGGTTCAGCTCGTCGGAGATGACGCAGTCCTGCGCCGAGAGCAGCGTCTCGAACACTCCGCCGTTGGCGTCGAAGCAGGAGCTGTAGAGGATCGTGTCCTCCATGCCGAGGAACTGCGAGATCCGGGCCTCGAGTTCCTTGTGGGGCTCCTGCGTGCCGCAGATGAAGCGGACCGAGGCCATGCCGAAGCCCCAGTCGTCGAGCGCCTGCTTCGCGGCGGCGATGACCTCGGGGTGGTCGGCGAGGTCGAGGTAGTTGTTGGAACAGAAGTTGACGACCGTGCCGTCGCCGACGGTGATGCTCGCGGTCTGCGGGCTGGAGATGACGCGCTCGGGCTTGTACAGCCCGGCCTCACGGATCTGGTCCAGCTCGGCGCGCAGACTGTCGCGCATGCTGTCGAACACGGGGGGCTCCTCGGATGCGTGGTGGATGGCTGCTGGAGTCAGGTGAGGACGGGACGCGTCCAGTCGATGACGACCTTGCCGCACTGGCCGGAGCGTGCCGTCGCGAAGGCCTCCGCGTGCTGCTCGAAGCCGAACCGGTGGGTGATGAGCGGCGACAGGTCCAGGCCGCTCTGCAGCATGACGGACATGGCGTACCAGGTCTCGTACATCTCGCGGCCGTAGATGCCGCGCAGGGTCAGCATGCGGGTGACGACGGTCGCCATGTCGAGCGAGACCTGCTCGGCGGGCAGCCCCAGAATGGCGATGCGGCCGCCCGGGCTCATCGCGGCGACCATGTCGCCGAGGGCGTCGGCCCGGCCCGACATCTCCATGCCGATGTCGAAGCCCTCGCTCATGCCGAGCTCGGGCATGACGTCGGTGATGCGCGTGGCGCCCACGTTGACCGTGGTGGCCGGACACAGCTTGCGGACCAGGTCCAGCCGGTGGTCGCTGACGTCGGTGATCACCACATTGCGGGCCCCGGCGTGCCGGGCGACCGCGGCCGCCATCATCCCGATGGGACCGGCGCCGGTGATCAGCACGTCCTCGTTGAGCACGGGGAACGACAGGGCGGTGTGGACCGCGTTGCCGAACGGGTCGAAGATCGCGGCGATGTCCGGGTCCACCTCGTGCCGGTGCACCCAGACGTTGGACTCGGGGAGCTTCACGTACTCGGCGAAGGCGCCGTCGGTGTGCACGCCCAGGCCGATGGTGCGGATGCACAGGTGCCGCCGGCCGCCCATGCAGTTGCGGCACTTGCCGCACACCAGGTGGCCTTCGCCGCTGACGGTGTCGCCGGGCTTCACGTCCTTGACGGCGGAGCCGGTGCGGACCACCTCGCCGACGAATTCGTGGCCGAGTACCCGGGGGGCACTCACGGTGCGTGCCGCCCAGTCGTCCCAGCTGTCGATGTGCAGGTCCGTGCCGCAGATCCCGGTCCGGAGCACCTTGATCAGTACGTCCTCCGGACCCACCTCGGGAGTGGGCACGTCGGTGAGTGCCAGGCCGGGTCCGGCTGTCGTCTTCATCAGTGCTTTCACAAGTGCCTACTCTGCTGACCCGGCTCTGTGAAGTCCATCGCTAATATCTCAGGCATCCTGTGAAGGAGGCCTTCACAGCGCTCTGGGATGATGGACCCGTGATCGACCCCCGCAGACTCCGGGTGCTGCGCGCCCTCGCCGACCACGGCACCGTGACGGCGGCCGCGCAGGCCCTCTATCTGTCGCCGTCCGCGGTCTCTCAGCAGCTCGCCGCACTGGAGGCCGAGGTCGGCCACAGCCTGCTGGAGCGGCGCGGGCGGGCCGTCGGTCTGACGGCGACCGGCACGATTCTCGCCGCCCACGCGGGGCGGATCGCCGAACAGCTGGAGCGGGCCGAAGCCGATCTGGCCGCCGTGTCCGAGGGCGTCGCCGGGGAGGTGACGGTCGCGGCGTTCGCCACCGCGATCACCGAGGTGGTGACCCCGGCGGTGGCCGCCCTGCGGGACCGGGCCCCCGGGGTGCACATCCGCGTCCGGGACGCCGAGGGGCACGCCAGTCTGCGGCTGCTCGTGGACGGCGAGGCGGATGTCGCGGTGGCCGTGCAGCACCGGGACACCCTCGCTCCCGGCGAGGACCAGGTCCTGCGCCAGCCGCTCTACGCCGAGCCCTTCGACGTCGTGCTGCCGCCCGGCCACCCCGCGGGGCGCGCGTCGGAGATCGGGCTGGCCGCGCTCTCCGGCGACCCGTGGATCACCCCGTGGCCGGGGAACCCGGTCCACGACGTGGTCCTGCACGCCTGCGAGGAGGCGGGCTTCACCCCCCGCGTGGAGTGCGTGTCCGACGACTTCCGCGCCGTCTGCGCGCTGGTCGCGGTGGGGTCGGGGGTCGCGCTGGTGCCCCGGTCCGCGCTGCGTGGCATCGACCGCTACGGCGCGGTGGTCCGCCCGGTCGGCGGCCGCCCGCCGATACGCCGGGTGTTCACGGCCGTCCGCCGGGGCAGCGAGACCCATCCGCTGCTGGAACTCGCCCTGGCGGAGCTGCGGACCCAGGCCGAAGCCGGCTTCCGGGCCGACGAGGGCGGCTGATCCGCCGGGCGGTCACCCCGAGCGTTCGGCGATCAGGACCCCCAGGCCGTCCAGGATGCGCCGGAGCCCGAACTCCAGCGCCTGGTCGCGCTCCCCGGGCCCGGACACCGAGGCCAGTGCGGCGGTGAGGGCCGGGTAGTCCGCGCCGTGGTCCCGCATCAACGCGCCGAGCAGGGTGGCGAGCCGGGCCTCCGGAGCGCCGTCCGGCCCCGCGGCGCGCGCCTGCTGGGCGATGCCGCGGACGTGACCGGAGAGCAGCACGACCGCGTCCATCCGTTCGGCGCCGGTGAGACCGGTGCCGTCGAGCGCGGCGATCGCCCGTTCCATCCAGGCCAGTTCCCCGGGGCCCATGACCCGCGGGCCGACGGTGGCGTCCAACAGCCAGAGGTGCTCCCGGAAGACGGCGGCCAGTCCGTGGGCCCAGTCGCCGAGGCGCTCCCGCCAGCCGCTGTCCGGGCGGTCCGGTGGCGGCGCCGTGCCGATCGCGCTCTCCACCATCAGGGCGATCAGCTCCGCCTTGCCCGGCACATACCGGTAGAGCGACATCTTGGTGAAGTCGAGCAGCCCGGCGACCCGTTGCATCGACACCGCGGGCAGCCCCTCCCGGTCCGCGAGTTCCACTCCGGCGCGGGCGATGCGGTCCAGGCTGAGGGCCGGTTTCGGGCCCCGTGAGGGCTTCGGGCGGGGGCCCCAGAGCAGTCGTACGCCGTCGCTCAGGTCGTCGTTCATCCGCCGCTCCCGTCCCGGAGTCCTGTCGTCGGTGTTGCCTCGCCCAGAAACTGTGTCTACCGTACACAACAAGAATCAGTGTCCTTGGGACACAGTTATGGGGGAGTGGTGTGCATGAGGGGGACCGTTCTGATCTCCGGCGCGGGCATCGCCGGTCCGGCGCTGGCCCACTGGCTGGGCCGGTACGGATTCCGGCCCACGGTGGTCGAGGTGGCGCCCGCGCTGCGCGGCGGCGGGCAGGCCGTCGACTTCCGCGGCGCCACCCAGCTCACCGTGCTGGAACGCATGGGGGTGCTGCCCGCGCTGCGCCGCATCCGGACCGGCGGCAGCCCGCTGCGTTTCGTCGACGAGCGCGGCCGGCAACGGCTGCACCTCCCGGCCGAGTTCGCCGGAGGCGACCTCGAAGTGCTCCGCGGTGACCTGTCCCGGGAGCTGTACGAGCACAGCCTGCCGTCCACCGCCTACCTCTTCGGTGACACGATCACCGGCCTCGACGAGACCCCGGACGGGGTGGACGTCCGCTTCCGGCACGCCGCGCCGCGCCGGTTCGACCTGGTCATCGGGGCGGACGGGCTGCACTCCCGGGTGCGGCGGCTCGCCTTCGGGCCCGAGGAGCGGTACGTCCGGCACCTCGGCTACCACGCCGCCACCTGGCCGGTGCCCGACTGGCCGCACCCCGGCCCGGGGTCGGTCGGCCTCAACGTGCCGGGCCGGCTCGCCGGCGCCGGCGGCCATCACCGGGAGCCAGGGCGGGCCGGCGCCTTCGTCGTCTTCGCCGCGCCCCGGCTCGCCGAGCACCGGCACGACCCGGACCAGCAGAAGGCCCTGATCGCCGAGGCGTTCGCGGGCCTGGGGTGGGAGGTGCCGCGGCTCCTGGCCGCGCTGCGGGAGGCGCCCGAGCTGTACTTCGACTCGATCAGCCGGGTGGACATGGACACCTGGTCCACCGGGCGGATCTGTCTCGTCGGGGACGCGGCCTGCGGCGCCACCCTCGGCGGCATGGGGACCGGGACCGCCGTGGTGGCCGCCCATGTGCTGGCCGGTGAGCTCGCGCTGGCCGACGGCGACCACCGCACGGCCTTCACCCGGTACGAGAACCGGCTGCGCGACTACGCCCGGCGCTGCCAGGAGGGCGGCGACCGGGCCGGCCCCTTCCTAGGGCGTGTTTCGAAAGTAGCGTCGTCCGCCCGAAGGGCGGGGCCGGAGGTGTCCGGTGCGTGCGATCGCAAGGCGGAGGGAGGAGAGCGCA
>NZ_JBEOXS010000053.1:0-49625 GCF_040296705.1 Streptomyces sp. NPDC002055 | reverse complement strand
CCAGACACCGCAGAGCGGGGGTTCACCGCCCGCGCGGTTGCGCTCGCCGGCAGCAGCGCGTGCGGCCTTGAAGCCGGCCAGGGTCATCAGGACGACCCAGCCGCGGTCGGGCGCGTCCCAGTAGGTGGGCCGCAGCCGGTCGGTCTCCCAGCCGGTCGCGCCGCACAACGCGAGCAGGGACAGGCGGCCACCGCGCCAGGCGGAGACGGCCTGATCATGCTGGGCGATCTGGCTGACGCTGGTGTAGATGCCGAGCGCAGCGAGGTCTTCCCGGGTACCGGCGGCGTCCCGGCGGCCGTTGCGGTCGAGCTTGTCGTAGGACATGCGGTTCCTCTGTCGTCGCGGTCCCGGGGCGGCGGGCACCGCGCCGGGGAATCCCTCAAGGGCTGATGACGACGTGCTCAGTGTGGCCGCTTCGTGCGGCAGCTGCCAAAACGCTTTGACCTGCACAGTTGCACTACCGGCGGGTTGCTGCGGCGCACCCGCCGGACCGGGCTGCCTGCGCCGGCTGCCGGAGCGAGGCCGAGGACGCAGTGGTGCGGGGCGAGACCACGGTGCGGCGGCGAGGCGGCCGTACACCTGACCGCGGCCGCCGGGACGGGATCCGGCGAGGCCTGCGGCGCACTGTTCGTCGAGGCCCCCGCCGCGCTCCTGCCCGGCCTGGACTGATCGGTGACCGCCGGGGCCGCCCACCAGGCTGAGAAGGACGGCACGTTCGACGACGGGATGCCGGACGCCGTGGACCCACTCGCTGTGCCGGCCGCGGCCGGCGAGCAGGAGATGGCCCGGGCCCACGCGCGGGCTGCTCCTGCCCGGCGCCCGCGCCCTCGCGCCGCCCTGCGAACGGCGATCGACCGCATCCCGCACCGCGTTGGGCTTCCTCGCGCTCCAGGAGTGCTGCCAGAACGGTCGGGTCCCGGTGGGAGCACCATCGGCCTCACCGGCGGCGGCCTGGTCACTCCGGGGCCGGGCTGCTGGTACTGCTGCGCGTGCTCCCGGCGGCGCTGGTCGACCGGGCCGGCCGGGCGCGGTCGGTGGCCGAGGCCCTGGCCGAGGAGTGCGGCGACCCGCCGCCCGCACCGCACCGCCAGCCGTAACCGCTGGCGAGGTCATGGGGTCCGCCCGCCACCCATTACGACCAGGGGGTCAGCGCTGGTCAGCAGCCTGGACTGGGTACACGGACCCGTCACGCGTGACGTCTTCGTGTACCCGCTGGGCACGGTGACGTGCCCGGTGCGCGGCCTGTCGGCAGGCGTGCGAGCAGTAGACCGCGTCTCGGCGGTGTCCGTGGCCGCGGGCGAACCGCCGGCCGCACGCCGGGCACCGGACCACGTGCTCGGTCTCGACACCCTGGGTGTACCACAGGCCGATGGCGACGGCCTCCAGGAAGTCCCGGCGCCACCGGCGCTCGGCGGCCTTGCACGCCTTCGAGCAGAACCGGGCGTCGCTGCGGGCGGTGGCCCGCAACGGCTTCCAGCAGTGCGCGCACCGGCGCTCCCGCCCGGCCACGTCTCCACCGTACGCCCGGCCCGGCGGGAACGTACGGGTCAGCGGCGGCCGTCGCCCGGGGCCGTCAGCAGCTCGCGCGTGCAGGCCAGGGGACGCCACCGCGGCTGGTATCACGGGGCCGCTGATTCGGCATGGGCAACGCCTGGCGACCGGTTAGGACGCCACGACGTCCCACCCCAGGATCCCGCTCCGGGCCGGGGCAACAGACACCGGATCCGGCTCCTGGGGCAGCGGGCGGGGCCGCCCGTGTCCCGGCCGCGGCCGGGGTCGTTGTTCGGGAGACGCGTGCACCGCCCGTCCCCCGGGGAAGCACGCTGAGGGCCCCTGCCCACGCCTGCCTCGCAGGGGCCCTCACACCCCGCCGCACGGACCACGGCCCTCCTCACACCGCGCTCTGGGGCCTGAAACCGAACGGGTGACAGCCAGCCCCGGCCCGGCCGTGGTGGCGCAGGCCACTGGGCAGCCAGGGGCAGGATGCGATCACGGCAGGTGGCGCCAGCCACGCGTGCCACCTGCCCTGCCCGTTCCCTTCCCGTGCGGGCAGAGCCTCCAGGGCGTTCGCCCTGGAGGCTCAAGACCGGACCAGGACCCAAGCAGCGGCAGAACACGCGCAGCAACGACAAAGCGTCCCGCCGAACTGCCGCCCTGGGAGCAGGTGGCCGGGCCAGGCCGGCTCAGGCTGTACTGGTGAAACGATGCGGGGGCCGTCCCGCCACTCAACCCAGCGCGGATCGTCCAGCACCGGCTCGGCGTCGAGAACGCCGGCTGCCTCCAGGAAGACGATCACATCGTGATCCGAGTGCGCGAGCCCGACGATTTCCTCTCGGCCGTTCCGGTGCACCGTGACTTGCCGCCCGCCCGACGGCGACGGCCGGTGCACGGTGATCGGCGCATGCCCCACTCCCCCACTCTTCCTCGGACCAGACGAGTGGACCAGTCCTGGGCCACACCCCGGCGGAACGGCGAAGAGGGTCTCTCCCCAACCCATGGTGAGGGTGTGGTGGGGAGAGAACCCTTTCCGTGTCATGCGTCCCGTGGGCGCCTCTCTCGGTACGGTCCTGCGGAATCCGCAGGACCTGGCCCCCGGGCCCATGGGGGAACGGCCGCCGTGGCCGCTCCCCGAACCATTCACGCGCTGGCGGCGGTGAGGCTTGCGCAGGCCGCGCCGGGCAGATGGCGCAGGCCCTGCCAGCGGTAGCGGTGCGCGACGGTGCGCACCAGGTGGTGCTGGGCGGCCGGGTAGTGGCTGCCCGGTGCCTCGGCGGTGGCGGTGGCTGCTGTGACCAGGTCTCCCACGCCGGGCAGGGAACGGTCCAGGCCGTAGGTGCGGCAGTGCCGACGCAGGGCGAGACCGGCACGCAGGGAATCGGCCGCGGGTTCCACCGGCCCGTCCGGCCACAGGAGTTCGGTCACCGTGGTGATGTGGTGGTGCAGGGTGTCGTCGTGGGCGGCGTCCGGATGGTCGTGGGCAGCGTGGAGGACGATTCCGGCGGCCAGACGGGCGGCGAGCGGCAGGGTTCCAGCCTGCGCGAGCGCGGCGTCACCCCCGGCGGCCGGGGCCACACACCGGCCGTACCGCACGGCCAGGGTGTGCAGCACCCGCTGCCCTTCCTCACCGAGGGGGCGGGGGTGCCCCTCCGGGCTGACGGCGTTCACGCTCATGCTCAGTAACCCCTGCGCGCAGTGGAAAGCGTCCTCGCCCGCGCGGGCCCACTGCGGAACCCTCACGAACGTCGCCGGGTTGTACGGCATCCCGTAGAAAGCAGCCGGGGCCGGGGTGGAGTCGGGTGTGTTCATCGCGATTCCCTTCCAGGCCCCGGGCCGGGGGTACCCCGGCCCGGGGAGTGGTTCGGATTCAGAGCAGGTGGCTCAAGGCCGGGTAGGACATGCGCAGGTGCTGGGCGGCCGCGTCCCGGTCCCCGAACGCGGAAGCCACGAGCTGGGCGGCGTGGGACCGCTCGGCGCGCAGGTCCGTGAGTACCCGGCCGCGCAGCAACTCGGAGACGGCCTTCGTCGCGTGCACCACCTCGGTGGACGCCCCCAGGGCCCGGCGGACCCGGGCCCGGTAGACCTCCGGACTGTTGTCGGGCGCGGGGTCCGGAGCGGCCAGCAGGGCGACCAGGTCGGCGGCGTGACGGGCGGCCTGAAGGGCCGGCGGCAGGTCTTCGGCGACTCGATGCCTGGCCGCGTCGTAGACGTAGGGCACGGCCTGGTCCAGCGGCATCTCGGCCCATTCCAGGGGCAGTTCCTCCACCTGGAGTGAGCGCAGGCGCAGGACGTACCGGCCGCCGGCCGTCCGCCACAGGGAGGTGCTGCGGCCGTACGCGTCACGCTCGTCGTCCCGGACCAGGCACGTGGCAGCGTCCACGTCGAACCACCTCGCGCTGCGCCAGTCCGCCTTGTATTCGCCGCAGTGGAGGTCTGTCGCGGTGCTGGTGATGACCTGCCAGGTGGCGTCCGGGGCGGGCTCTTCCAGGCCGCCGTCCTCGGCAGGGATCCGGTAGGAGGGGGGGCCGTCGTCCGGCGTGGCCAACGCGGCGATGTCGTCCTCTTCGAGCTCGGTGCCGTCCAGGTAGGCGTCAAGTCCTTCGGCCGTGAGGGCGACCAGAGCCGAGTCCGAGCCGCTCCCGGCCCAGGTCTCCACCTGCCAGCCGTGCGGGCCGAGCAAGATTCCGGTCGTCTCCGCCTGCCTGCGGGACCGGGCCAGTTCGCGGATCAGGGCAGGGGTGATGTCGAGGTGCACGTCGGCCTCCAGATTGCGATGCGAGGGGGACTGCTTGCCCACCACGTTATCGGGTACCCGATAATTCGTCTACCGGGTACCCGATAATGCTGGGCTCAGGCGGTGGACGCTGTCGTTCACCGTGCCGCGACCGTTGCGGTGGGGCCCTGGCCTGTTGCCGGCCTTGCGTGTCGGGACGGGATCCGGAAGGCCGGGTGTGCTACATCCTGGGCAGGCGGTGAGCGCCCTTCTGCAAGGGCGAGGGAGTGCCTTGGACGGTCTCACTCGCCGGGGAGCTCGCCGCCCCCGACTTCGGGAAGACTTCTGGTCCGTCCGGGTGAGCACGGGGCCGCGGAAGCGGATTCCGGGAACGCGCTCCCTTTAGCGTGCGGCCATGAACAACACCCCGATGCCCGAGCCGCTGCGCCCGCGGTCAACCAGCTGGTGTACGAGGCGGTCGAGCGCTGCCAGGAGGTCATGAGCTACGCCGGGTCGGACGTCGCCTGGGACTGGAAGCGGATGACGCTGTACCGGGCCACGGACGCGGCGGACACCATGAACTGCGTGTCCATGCTGATCGCCGCGTACTGCGAGCACGTCGGCGTGGACCCGGAGACCTTGCGCGGCTACCTCCAGCTCAGCCAGCAGCACAACCGTGCCGACGGCCCGGAGGACCACGACCGGGCCCAACTGGCCGGTCTGCTGAACGAGGCGGCGCCCGCCGGCAGTGACGAGATCGGGGCGGTGCGGGCGATGTTCGACCGCGGACAGCGCCAGGCGGAGGCCGCGCAGCACCCCGAGGACCACCCGGAGGTGCTGTTCACGATGGCGTGCCTGCACGGCCTGCGGGCCCGGCTCTGCGACGACCTCAGCTCGCTGGACCAGTTCCCGCCCGAGGTGGCCGCGATGGCGCGCCGGGTCGCTGAGTGTCTCGAAGTACCGGAGCCGGCTACCACGTGATGCCGGGTGCGCGCGGTCGTTGGACCGCGCGACTCCACACCACGGGCTCCGGGGATGTCATGGCTGACCCTCGGGGCCCGTGGGCTGTCCGGTCCGGGTCACCTGTGGTGTCGGCTTCGCCGGCTTTAGTCCGAGGGCAGTCGGCGGGCCAGTGCTGCGGCCAGGTCTCCGGCGACATCGGCGGCCTCACCGCCCTGGGCGCACAGCAGTTGCAGCAGCTCCACAGCGGCCCGCGCCTCGCGGAGCGTGATCAGCGGCAGGCGTTCTTCCGGGGCATTGGCCTGGGCCTGGATCAGGGACTTTTCACTCATCACCGGTCAACGCCCCTCGCCCCGGCCAGGTCACGCCCGCGGCGTCGGAGAGGCGGGTGCTCCCACCAGCGTGCGAAGCGAACCGGCACGGCCCTCTACCCGGCGGGGGTCAGGCCGCGATGGTGGTGGTCTGCGCCGAGGCGAGGTCGCGGGCCCGGGTGCGTAGTTCGTTCACGGCGGCCGTCTTGTAGGGGCGGGCGGCGCTCAGCAGGGTGTTGAGGCGGGAGGCGACGAGCGTGGAGTCCACCCGGGCGGCCTCGGTCAGGGCTTGCTGGGCGGCGTCGGTGGCCTGCTCGACCTCGGCTTCGTCGAAGAGTGCCGCGGCGAGTCCGATCCGGTCCATGATCCGGACGCGGTCGAAGCCGGGCGTGCGCAGCCGTAGTGCGTCACGGAAGTGGTTGCTGGCCCGCCGGCCGCTCAGGCTGACACCTGCGAGGTCCCGAGCGGACACCGCTCGGGCACCGGCGTGTTCGGCGGCGTCGAAGTAGGCCACCCATTCGGGGACCTCGTCCAGCCCGTCGGCAATGAGGTCATCGGCGTAGCCGAGGTGCACCTCGGCCTGCTGCTCCTGCCCCAGGGCGGCGTGGACCCGGCCCGTCTGGGAGGCCACCAACGCCTTCAGCGCGGGCCGGTCGGCCTTGGCGGCCGCCACCTCGAGCAGGCCGAGGGCGTCGTCGGGGCGCCCGAGATAGATCATCTGGTGGGACATGCGGGTGACGATCTCGACTCCCCGGTCGCGCTGACCGGCCTCTCCGGCGGCATAGATGCCGTACGACCAGTACCGCTGAGCGGTCGCGTACCGGCCGCAGTCGTGGCTGACCCATCCGGCCAGGGCGGCCAGATCGGCGGTCGCGGCGAACACGCGGGTGCGCAGGGAAGCGGGGACGCCGTCCTGGATGCGCCGGGCGACTTCGGCGAGCTGGCCGACGATCGCCGAGCGGTAGAGCCCGCCTCCCTTGGAGGCGTCCGCGCGGGAGAAGAAGGCCGTCACCTCTTCCAGCGCGGTGACGGTGTCGGCGTCGAAGCCCCGGTGCCCCGCGTTGAGCCGGCGGGCCACCCCGCCGAGCATCCGTTCCGCGGCCAGGACCAGCGGGGCGCCCATGGCGAGTCTGAGGCTTTCGCGGCGGTCCAGGGAGAGATCCATCTGTGTCCATCCGGCCAGGGCCTGGGCGGCTGCCTCGGTCAGCAGCGGTAATTGAATCGTATCGAGCACCACGGCGGACGTCAGTCCGATGTCACCAGGCGTGAGCGGCTGTCCCACCGCGTCGGACAGGACGGCCGCGAGCAGCTCGGGTACCGGCGGTCGGGGGCGCTCGCCGTCGATCCAGCGGCGAACGCGGGTCCTGTCGGGGGAGATCTGCCGGTGGCCTCGGCGGATCGCTTCGGCTGAGATCCGGCGCGCGAGCTCGCCGTTGGAGAGGCCCGCCGCTGCGATCCACAGCCCCAGATGCGGGTTGGTGCTCGTGGTGCTCACCGCGGCCTCACCCTCCCCGAACTCCACTACAGAGCGTGGCAATTGCGCCACGTTTCGCGACGGCCACGGTACTCGCCAGGACGGGGGCGGCGGGCCGATTCTCAGAGCCGGACGCGGCCCCCAGGGCCCGGACCGCCCCTATCTCCCCTCTCACGAAGGAGCAGTGATGTGCTGAACTTCCGCAAGGTCCACGGAGCCGGAAACGACTTCATCCTGTTCACCGGCTCCGCCGCGGACCTGGACCGGGACTGGTCGCAAACGGCCAGGGAGCTGTGCGCCCGGCACACCGGAGTCGGAGCGGACGGGCTGGTCATCAGCGCCCCGCTGGCCGCAGACGTCCGCGGTGTCGCCTGCTTCAACGCCGACGGCTCCATCGCCACCATGTGCGGCAACGCCCTGCGCTGCGCCGCCTGGTGCGCGGCCGAGGACTCCGAATCCCCGGTGAGGGAGCTGCGCCTGGTGATGGCCGGTGTGGAACACCGGGCGCTGGTGGCTGAGGACGGGGTCTGGGTGACCGCCGAAGTCGGCCCGGTCGAACCCCGGCGCGTCCAGGCCGTGCTGAACGGCCGCCCCTTCTGGTTCGACTCCGCGCACACCGGCACCGAGCACGTGGTGGCGGTCGTGACGGACGTGGAGGACATCGACACCGAGGCGTACGGCCGGCTGGTCCGCGCGCACCCCGGTCTCGCGCCCCTGGGGGCCAACGTCAACTTTATCCAGGCCGCGGGTGTCCAGGAACTGAAGATCCGCACCTACGAGCGGGGCGTGGAGGCCGAGACGCTGTCCTGCGGCAGCGGAGCCGTCGCCGCTGTGGTGGTCGCGATCCTGCGCGGTCTCGTCGCGGACCGGCAGGTCATCGTCCACAACCGCTCCGGAACACCGCTGATGGTGCGCCCGTGTTCCGAGCGCCGTGGCAAGACCTTCTGGGTCGGCGGCCCTGTCGCCCAGACCTACCGAGGAGCACTGGTATGACCTCTGTCATCGATGCCCACGACGCCGCGGCGATCCACCGCGAGGCCCAGGTCTTACGGACCTGGCAGCACGGGCGGGAAGCGCTGAACGTGGCGCTGATCTACGGGGGCCTGTCCGCCGAGGACCGGCTCTACATCGCCGAAAGCCCCGCCGAGCAGATGTCGGTCACCGCGCTGTCGGAGTCGCTCATCGAGCTCGGGGCCCGCTTCAAGATCCTCGACCCGTGCGACCCGGCGTTCATCCGCGACCTCGTCACCTTCGACGTGGCGCTGTCCAACCTGCACGGCCCCTACGGGGAGGACGGCCGGCTGCAGGGGCTGCTGGACTACCTGCGCAAGCCGTTCTGCGGCAGCGGGGTCGCCGCGTCCGCGGTCGCCGCCGACAAGATCCTGTGCAAGCAGTCCATGGAGGGCCTGGGCGTGCCCACACCCGCCTGGCACACGTGGATGTCGGGGAACGCGGCCCGGTGGGAGGACCGGCCGGTGATGGTCAAGCCGGCGCTGGGCGGCTCCAGCGTGGGGATGAGCCTGGTCCGCGACGAAGCCGCGCTCGCGCCCGCCCTTGAGCGCGCCTGGGCCACCGACCCCTCCCCGGTGCTGGTCGAGGAGTACATCACCGGCCTGCCGGTGACCGTCGGCCTGCTCCAGCTGCCCGGCGGCGTGCTCGCCTTCCCGCCGCTGGCCACCCAGGTGCACGACGGGGAGTTCTACGACGCCGACGCCAAGCTCGACGCCGACGCCAGGGGCACCGTGTCCGTCACCCTGGCCGACCTCCCCGCGGAGGTCCTCGACATGCTGACCCGGCACGCCCGGACGCTGTGGGAGGGCCTGGGCTGCCGCAGCGCGGCCCGGGTCGACTTCATGGTCACCGGCAGCGGGACGGTGTACGCGCTCGAAGCGAACACCACACCGGGCATGTCGCGGGAGTCGAACTACGTCACCGGCGCAGCGTTGTGCGGACTGACCCATACCGACGTCGTTCGGGCCTTTCTCCGCGAGGCGCTGACCCGACCGCCGTACGATGTGCCCCTGCCCATTCCCGTGCTGGACAGCTCCACGAGCGTGCGGGAGACCGCTGCCTGACGCGACATCAGGAGTTTCGCTGCCGTGCCTCACGTCCACGACGTCCCCATGTGCCGCCAGCTCATCGACCCCGCCGAATGGGACCTCCACGGCGGGTGGGCCCTGGGGGACCGCATGGAGTGGTCCAACCGGGCGTGCGGCATGGCAGCGCTGCGGATGATCCTGCTGGCCTACGGCCGCGAAGCGCCGTCGGTCACCGAACTCCTCAAGCTCGGCGTCAAGGGCCAGGCCCTGACCGACCGGGGCTGGCTCCACCGCGGCATCGCCGACCTGGCCGCCGGCTTCGAGGTCCCCGCCCGCGCCGAACCCGTCGCGGCCGGGGACCTGACCGGTGCTCTCGCCCACGCCCCGCTGATCATCTCGATCACCGAGCAGTTCCCCGACGACGGCCGCAAGGGCGGCCACCTCGTCATCGCCCGCGGCTGCACCGCCGGCGCCGACCCGGACATCCTCATCCGCGACCCCTCCGCCTGGGGGCAGACCCACGACCGGGTCCCGCTCAGCCGTCTGGCCGCCTCCTACACCGGACGCGCCATCACCTTCGCCCCGCTCACCGCCGGAAGGACCCGACCGTGATCACACTCACGCTCGCCGAGATCGCCGACGCCACCGGCGGCACCCTCCACGACGCCCCCGACCCACAGCTGCCGGTCACCGGCCGCAGCGCCAGTGACTCCCGCGAGGTCGGCCCCGGCGGCATGTTCGCCGCCGTGGCCGGTGCCCGCGTGGACGGCCACGACTTCGTCGACCAGGCGGTGGCAGGCGGAGCGGTCTGCGTGCTGGCCACCCGCCCGGTCGGGGTGCCCGCCGTCGTCGTCCCCGACGTCACCGCGGCTCTCGGCCACCTCGCCCAGCGCGTCCTGACCCGCACCGGCGCGCAGATCATCGCGCTGACCGGCTCGGCCGGGAAGACCAGCACTAAAGACCTCCTCGCCCAGGTCCTCAGCCGTCACGGGGAGACCGTCGCCACCCCCGGCTCGTTCAACACCGAGATCGGCCTGCCGCTGACCGTGCTGCGCGCCGCGGCCTCCACCCGCCACCTGGTTCTCGAAATGGGCGCCCGCCACCGGGGCGACATCGCCTACCTGGCCTCACTCACCCCGCCGCAGATCGGCATCGTCCTCAACGTCGGCTCCGCCCACGTCGGAGAGTTCGGCAGCCGCGAGGCCATCGCGACAGCCAAATCCGAGCTCGTCCAGGCACTCCCCCCGGCGGCCGACGGCGGTGTCGCGCTCCTCAACGCCGATGACGAACTCGTGGCCGCGATGGCCACCCGGACCTCCGCGGCCGTCACGACCTACGGAGCCGGGGAGAGCGCCGACATCCGGGCCACCAGCATCGAGCTGACCGCGGGCCGCGCCTCCTTCACCCTGCACACCCCCCACGGCACGGCCCCCGTCACGCTGCAGCTCCTCGGCGCCCACCAGGTCCACAACGCGCTCGCCGCCGCCGCGGCAGCCCACGCGGTCGGCATGGACACCGGCGACATCGCAGAGGCTCTCTCCGCCGCCGAGCCGGTCTCCGCCGGACGGCTCCAGGTCCTGGAGCGCCCCGACGGCGTGACGATCATCAACGACGCGTTCAACGCCAACACCGAGTCCATGCGCGCCGGCCTGGAAGCACTCACCTCCATCGCCGGAGACCGGCGCACGGTCGCCGTCCTGGGCGAGATGAAGGAACTCGGCGACACCGCCGCAGCCGCCCACACCGAAGTCGGCCGGCTCGTCGGAGACCTGGGCATCAACGTCCTGGTCACCGTCGGCACCACCACCGAGATGACCGCGCTCACCGACGCCGCCCGGCCGTCCTCACCACTGCGCATCGAATCGGCCGACGACCCCGACGCGCTCCTGCCGCTCCTGAACCGCCTCCTTACCAGCGGTGACGTCGTCCTGGTGAAGGCCTCCAAATCCGTGGGCCTGGAGAAGTTCGCCAACATCCTGCACGCCGAAGTACCGGCGTAGGAAGAGGAAGGAGAGGAAGGGATGGCCACGGCGGCAGCGCTGACCCGGGCCGAGTGGAGCGCGGCACGGAACCCACATGCAGGTCGAGCCTGATCGTTCTGGCGAAGGAGACCTACGGGGCGAGCTCTGGGCGGCATAGTGCGGGAGTGACCGTGACACCGGACCGCCTCGCCCTGCCTGCCCGCCGACGTCGCCATGCGCGGCTGATCGCCGCCCTGACCGCGCTGGTCGGCGCCTGCGCCGACGCCGCCGGCGAGGTGTACCGGCCGATCGCCGCTGCCCCGCCCGGCCAGGAGGCCGTGGAGGTAGCGGTCCTGCCGTGCATCCAGGTCAGCCTCTCCGCCGCCCCCCTGCTGGACCTGGCCCGCGCCGAGGACGACGCCCGATGGCCGGCTGCTGTCGCCCGAGAGCGCGAGGAAGCCCGGCAGACGTACGCCGCGCGGTGCGCCGTGGTACAGGCCGAGAAGCTCCTGGACACGGAGGAGCCCGGCCCGTCCGCTGTGCCGCTGCCGACGGTTGAGCAGTCCGCCGCGATGGACCTGACGAGCGCCGGCGACGACGTCGCCGCGCAGTGGCGGCGCGATCCGCAGGAGGGTGCCGCCCTGGTGCACGAGTTGGTGGCCGGCGGAGAGCTCGCCCTGGACGAGGTCCTCGACGAGGCAGTCGACGCCGCCGCGTTGGCCGGGCTGCTGGCGTTGCAGGAGTCGCGCACCGCATCCGACCCGAGCACCGCGGCGGAGCTCTGCCTGAGCGCTGTCCCCCACATCGCGCTCGCGGTCACCCTGGCCAGTGCCGATCTGGCCTGAGCTGAGTGCCTATTTCTGAACTCCTGCTGCCGATTGCAGGCGCGAGCGAACGGGTGACCGTGGTCCCGGCACGGTCGTGCTGGCGCACGCATCGGGGGCAGCCAGGGGCAGGATGCGACCAGCGGCAGGTCCCGGCAACGCGTGCCACACCTGCCCGGGCCCGCTCCCTCCCCGCGCGGGCAGAGCCTCCAGGGCGTAGCTCGCCCTGGAGGCTCAACGCCGCGGACGACAGAGCGGGTCAGCCGGAGGCGGGCAAGACCGGGAGGTCGACATGGTGGTGCTCGATCTCAACACCGCGCTGGCCGCCCCAGGCGGTCCAGACCCGGCGTCCGACCTCCTCCGCGACCGCGACACTCCGGTGCCGGCCTCCCTGGCACGCCACGGTCAGGCGGACCAGGCGGCCCCGGGGCACCTCGTCCGCCAGGGCGCGGAGCTGGACGGCGGTCCGGGCGATCAGCTCCCGGGCCCCGGGCGTCGCGAGGACGTGGGCGTAGACCTCGCCGTCCAGCCCGGTGGCGTAGCGGAGTGCGGGGTCGTCGGCGGGGTTGCGGAGCGCCCGTCGGAGGTCGAGGTACAGCCCGTCGGTGACGAGGTCGTGGGCGCCCGGGTGGCGGGCGCCGATCGAGCGGATGACAGCGGCGACGGTGCCGAGCCCGTCGAGAAGTGTGGTCTGCATGCCCACCACGATTCCGGCCCGGCGGCAGCAGCGGTAGGAGTTGCCTGTTGCGTCCCGGAGTTGCCCGTTGCGGGCTTGGCGGGCCGGTCTCAGGCGGCCTCGCCGGGGCGCGGGTCGTACAGTGCGCGGCCGCCGGGGAACTGCACGAGCTCGGCGGAGGCGACGCGGAGGCACATCACGGGCGGGCCGCTCTGCGACCAGAAGTGGTCGACCTCCGTTCGCCGTCGCTCGACTTCCGGTCAAAGACGAAGGAATGCACTCGCCTTCCGGCTGGTTGCGGTGGGCGCCGTTCCGGAGCGCACAGGGCGGAGACACTCAGATTGGTGCACGTGCGTCCTGTCCGACGGGAGCGAGCGAGCCGTGAACGCTGTCGACCATCGCCATGAGCGTGATATCGCCGCCGAGCTGGGCGGCCCGGCCCCCTACGACCCGACCTGGCTGAACGGCCAGGGCCGCGTCCTGGCCGTGGACACCACTGCGGTGGCCCGGTTGTACGGAGCGGCCCGGGACGGCTGCGACGTCTGCCGCGAGGATCTGCTGGAGCAGCTGGGCCGATACCCGGGCCAGGTGGCCGCGCTGACCCTGTGGGCCTGCACGCGCGTGATGAACACCTTCAACGACCTGCCCGTGGAGATGCTCAAGCGCGGCGACCCGGCCTTTCGACAGCTGGCGCGGGCCTACTCGGACAGCACCTTCCGGCACGGCTTCGAGGTACGCGAGCTGACTGACCTGCACGAGGTCTGCCTGCGCCTGGACCCGCACGCCCTCCAGCCCGCCGCGGAGCGGGCTCTGCAGGTGCTGCTCGCAGACTCAGCCGACCCGACCCTGTTCGGCTCCCTGACCGGCGCCTACACACCCGGCGACGAAGACGATCCCCAGGACTACACCCTCACGAGGCAGATCGTCGGCCCGCAGGCCGTCATCACCCTCACCCCGCACGCTGACTGAGGCCACCTGCGCCGTGAGAAATAGCAGCACTGTGGCTCGATGGGACGTCGCGGTCAGGTCAGGACGATGCACCCCAGCC
Source organism: Streptomyces sp. NPDC002055 (assembly GCF_040296705.1). NCBI lineage: Bacteria > Bacillati > Actinomycetota > Actinomycetes > Kitasatosporales > Streptomycetaceae > Streptomyces > Streptomyces sp. NPDC002055. The sequence goes on along the minus strand of NZ_JBEOXS010000053.1, from coordinate 36,122 downwards.
GCTCCAGCTTGCTGAGGAGCGGTAGGGAGGGATCGACCTTGTTCCAGCGCAGGTCCAGCTTCTCCAGCGATGGCATCAGGGCGAGCCAGTCGGGCAGCCGGCTGAGGTTGTTGCTCCGCAGGTCGATCTGACGCAGTCGAGAGAGGCCGGCGAGTGACTCCGGCACCTCGGTCAGGGAGTTCTCGCGTAGGTCCAGGTGACGCAGTTCGTGCAGGTTGGCTGTTGACGACGGCAAGCGCTCGATCACGTTCCCTCGGAGCCATAGCTCACGCAGGCTGCGGAGCTGGCCGATGGCGTCGGGCAGGGTGGTGAGCCGGTTGTGCTGGGCCCTGAACTCGCTGAGGCCGCTCATCCCACCGATGGTCTCCGGCAGGGTGGTGAGGGGGTTCTCGCCGACGTTGAGGTAGCGCAAACGGGTCAGGTTCCCCAGAGAGTCGGGGAGCCGGGACAGCTGGTTGTCGTGCAGGTAGAGGCAGTCGCTGAGCTCGGTCAGCTGGCCGAGCTCTTCGGGCACCGACGTCAGCGCGTTGTGGCCGAGGTCCAGGGTTTTCAGCCGGTGGAGCTGCCCGATGTCCGGCGGGAGGGCCGTGAGTCCGTTGTCCGCGAGGATCAGCACATCGAGCTCAGTCTGCCGCCAGACCGACTCGGGCACCGCTCCGAGCTCTTGACGCCACAAGTTCAATGTCTGCCTCACGGCCATCTCCCCTTCGCCGGCAGTCTGGGCTCCGATTCTCCTCCGGGACCTTCCTCGGCGGCGACGGGTCAGCAGACAGTCAGGACCAGATCAACTGGCCTCAGCGTGTTCAGCTCGGGCCCGGGTACTGGCGAGTCGGCAGGAGTCGGTGCCGGTCTCGATGATGGCGCCGTTGAAGGTGAGCCGATCAACAATGGCCGCGCAGAGACCCGGGTCGGTGAACGTCTTGGCCCAGCCGCCGAAGGACTCGTAGGACCGAGAAGGTCGGGGGCTGACCCACGGGTCGCGTACGGGCCAGCCCTCCCAGGTCAGTGCCTGCCGGCAAGGCGGGCGTCCAGCGCCATGCGCAGGCGCCCCGCGATGGGCTGGTAGCGCTGGACGAAGCCGGAGTCCTTCATCTGGGCGGGCTCGGGCAGTTTCCTGTGCGGGTCGGGCCACCGCTCGCAGAGCGTCCAGCCCAGGGGACGCAGGCCAGCGCGGTTCATGTCCCGGTCGACGCCCGCCAGGTACTCCGCATCGACGGGCAACTCCCAGGTCGCCTGCCAGATCACCCCGTCCAGCTGGATGGGCAGGCTCGGGAAGCCGAAGAGGAAACCCAGACAGCGCTCCCGCAGAACCGCCGCGCTCTGCTCGGGACTCAGGGGAACGCCCCTCTCTTCACCCCCGGGACCAGGGCGTGCGGTCCTGCAGTCGGCGTCCGGGAAGACGTCGATCTCACCGAGAACCACGTGCGCCGTCGCGCTCTCCCGATCCGGGTAGCTCCAACCTGACTTCGGCAGGAGGACGATCACGTCGTAGGCGTCGAGGGCGCCGGCCACCGCCGCCGCGAGCGGACTACGGTCCGTGCGGGGCCCGCCGCGGTCGCTCTCCCGAAGGTCGCGGACCTCCCACATGCAGGTGTGATGCACCAAGGCGCCGGGGCCGTCCGGCGAGGCCCACAGCGTGCTGGTGGTCGGCTCCGGCGGGGCGGCCGGCTCGGCCTCCTTCTTGCGGCGGTTCCGGGGACGGCGCTCGAACACGCCGCTCATGGTCCAGCGCCAGAAGTCCTCGGCCTCCTCGAGGAGCAGGACCCGCTGTCCGCTGTGTGCCCAGGCCGCCGCGATCCCGCCCACCAAGTGGTAGAGGTTGCCCGAGTGCTCAGCCAGGAACCGCAGGACGTGCGGTGCGCGCGGCGCTTCGCTGGTCGTCGCGCGGCGCAGGGCCTCGGTGTACTTGCCCCCGCTCCGGCTCGCCCGGCGGGCGCTCTGCGCGGCGGTGGACTGGTTCTTCGGCATGACGTACTCCTTGGCCGTGCCGGGCCACGCCCCCGACACCGGCTCGTACGACTGCCGTGAACACGACGGAACGTAGAACGGGAAGGAGCGGGCCCCGCAGGACCTTGACCTCCGCATCCGGCGGCGTGGCTCCGGAAGCGGGTGGTGATCGGCAGTACGCCACTAGCCGGGCAGGATGTTAACTGGCGTGGCCGCACCGGCCGAAGCCACGAGCCGCCGATTCCCTCGAACGGGCGAGGTCCCCACCCGGCCGTGGGCCGAGCGGTAGATCCGCGTCCGCGGCCCGAACTCGCGCTTGGTCAGCTTCCACTCCGCGCCGGCGTTCATCCTCCGAGGCGGATCGAGCGCCAGCGGCGCCCGTTGCGGGTGATCAGTCCCTGCTGCTCCAGCTTGGCCAGCTGGTAGGCGACCGAGCCGGTGCTGGACAGACCGACCTGCACACCGAGCTCGCGGACGGAGGGGGCTTCGCCGTGTTCGGTGATCCACTCCCGCAAGGCCCGCAGGATCTGCGCCTGCCGCGCGGTCGGCTCCCGCCCGGTCACCGGGACGTCCCGCTCTCCCGCGGGTCCGGGGAGCGGGCCAGCTCGCGGAGCCGTACCCGCCCAGCTGGCCCGGCCGGGCCGGCGGACCAGTACGGGTGCCACCAGATCCGCACCGACAGGCGCAGCAGGCGTCGGCGCAGGGCGGTGGTGTGGTGGGGGCGGGGTGCGGCGAGGGCGCGGTAGGTGGCGTTCCAGTCGCGCTGGGCCTGGAGGAGGTCGCGGGGGAAAGCGGAGGCATCCATACCCATATTAGATCTCGTGTTCGATTTTCCTGTCTTGCCGAGGCCACGGTCCGTCGGAGGCCGGGCCCGGCCCGGGGCGCGCTCTGGATCCGGCGGGCCCGCGGCCTGGGCGCGGTGGCCGCAGGGGCCGCGGTGGCCGCGGGGAGGAGATGCGGGCGGTAGGGGCCGGGCGGAGGCTGGGGTCATGAGGGCCCTGTGGTCCGGGACCATCCAGTTCGGCCTGGTCGCCCTGCCGGTGAAGCTGTACAGCGCCACCGAGGAGCAGCGCGTCCGGCTGCGGGAGGTGCATGCGGCGGATGCGGGCCGGGTGCGGCACCGGCGGGTGTGCGAGGCGGAGGACCGGGAGATCTCCTGGGAGGAGGTCGGGCGGGGCTGGGAACTGCCCGACGGGCGGCTGGTGCCCCTGAGTGAGCAGGATCTGGAGCGTCTGCCACTGCCGACCCGGCACGTGGTGGAGGTCCTCGGCTTCACCCCGGCCTCGGCGATCGACCCCATCACTTTCAGCAAGCCCTACTACGCCGGCCCCGCCGGCGCCGACCGGCCGTACGCACTGCTGGCGGCCGGACTGGAACGCACCGGGTACGCGGGGGTCTGCAAGGTTGCCATCCGCGGCCGTGAACGGCTGGCGCTGCTGTGGCCGAGGCGCGGTGTGCTGGTGGTGCAGACGCTGCTCTGGCCGGCCGAGGTCCGCGATCCCGGCGGCCTGGCGCCGCAGGTGCCGGTCGCCGAGACGGAGCTCCGCCTGGCCGAGGTCCTGATGGAGGAGATGCTGGGCGTCCAGCTCGAGGAGCTGCACGACGAGTACGGACGCGCCCTCGAAGAGCTCGTCACCGCGAAACTCACCGGCGGCGAGCTGGCCGGGACGCCGGAGCCTCAGCCGCCCGTAGACCTCATGGTCGCCCTGGAGGAAAGCGTCCGCCGCTCCAGACGGCACCGGTGAAGCACCGGTCGACCGCCCCCGGACACCGCGGGGGGCCATGCCGGTGCTGCCCTCACCTCCGGCGGCGGCGCAGATACGCGGCCCGCCGCGGATGCGGCCGGCCACCGGGGTACTGCCGTGAACGGCGCCAGACCGGCGGCGGTTTCGGCGACGGGTACAGCACCGCGCGCAGCCGGGACGCGTCCGCGGGCCTCTGGAGGTGTTCCAGGCGCTCCGGCGAGAGGTACGGCGGGATCGGGTCAACCATCAAGGCCTCCGCGCTCAAGGGGTTGGTCCCCGCACCCTCGCCCCTCCCAGCCGGCTCCAGGGCCGGGAGGCCGGTCGCGTCCCGCCGTCTGGCGCGGTGACTGCGTTCGCCGTCCCGCTGGACGGCCCCCGGCCGTCCGGCTGCGCACCGCGCGCCGCCGGGGGCCCGCCGTGTGAACGACACCTGGGGTCAGGCAAATGCTGCGCGGCACCAGTCACACGCGCCTCACACACGCCGAAAACCGACAGCAGTCGACTCCACGGTCAAGAAGCGGTACCGCTCCCCCACCCGGCGGCCCCATGCACCACGTCACCCGCTCTCCGCCCCCGGCACTGCCGGGGGCTTTCGTGCTTCTGGAGGACCAACGTGCCGACTTACGAAGCCACCCCCCGCTTCACCGCCGACCACCACCGCCTCACCCTGGAACAGCGCCGCGCCTTCCGTCAGGCCGTCATCGCGTTCGTCAACGACCTCCGCGCGGGCGGCCCGTTCTGCGCCGGCCTGCGCATCAAGGGCGTACGGCGCGCCTCCGGCGTCTTCGAGCTCACCTGGGATGGAAACGGTCGGGCGACCTGGCAGTACGGCCCGGAGGTCGTCCGCGGCGAGCAGCACATCATCTGGCGCCGGATCGGAACCCACTCGATCCTCACTGCCCCACAGGCCCGACAGCCCTAGGTTGACGGCCTGGTCACGGACGTTGACCTGCGGTTGCGGCTATCCACATGATCGCTTTAGCACACCTGTAGACGGTCGTACCGGGCTGCCCGTGACCGCCTTCGGTGTGATGTGCGTTGCATTAGCTAAGTAGGTGGCACGCCGTCACATTTCCCGAACCCGGCGCGTGCGGGTGTTTCCGCAGGCTGCGGGGCTGGGGTGGTCTGTACCTCCAACGCGGCCCGGCACGGGGTGCCGTGATGGCCTGTCGGTTCCTACCGCCGCCTCTTCTGACTCTGATCGTAGTTGTCGACAACCGCGAGTAGCATGCTCAACACCAACCTTCGTACCGGATGTTGAGACACGTTCATGGCGCCCCCGGGGCGTCATGAGCATGGGCGTCCGGAGAGGAGGAAGGCCCGGATGGCCTCCGAAAATGGCTCCCACGAGGAGTCCGGCCAGGCGGGCCAGCGCAAGACCATGATCGTCGTCGGAACGCGGGTGGCCAAGGCCGCCGGCAAGGTGGTCAACGTGGGCAAGGTTGTTCTGCAGGCGGTTTCGGCTGTTGATGCCGTGCTCCGCGTGTGGGACTTCGTCACGCACTGGTTCTGATGACTGTGGGCCCCGGCCGGGTAGAGCCGACCGGGGCCACGGTCTGCGATTGGTCCGGTAGCTCCGTCCCGCGCCTACCAAGCACTCTGGGGCGGGGCTACCTTCATGTCGCACGTCTTCCGTGCATGCGAGCACGCACACACCGGGATGTGATCTGCATCACGCCTCCCCGGGGAACTCTGCCATCTTCTCTCGCTCCCGGCGAGAAGCGCCATTACTTGCGTCACGTATTGGGCCCACCAAACTGCAGCCAGTCCGCCCTCGCGCCACATTCTTGTAGCCCACCAACTGCGATCAGCCCTTCCTCGTGCCACATTCAACGCGCACTGTGATGCACTTCACACCCGTGAGGATGGGATTCCAACCCCCGTCCGAATCCGAGGAGTCGGCACCCATGGCCAACGCCTCACATTCTGGCATCAAGAAGCACCACTGGCCCCACCCGCCCCCGGCGCGATTCCAGATGCACGTGCACCCGTACATACGCCCGGACCGCTAAATGCCATAAAGCGCCATCTAATCCTCTAAGCCCTCTACGACAGCCTGCGTATACCACCCCCCACTGACACAAGTACCGGCTTCCCGTGGCATGTCACGGCGGACCGTCGGAGATCGGACCGCCGGCCTGCAGCACGTACACCTGGTACGGCACTCGTTGCGGTGCCTGTGGTGCGCATGGTGGGTGCCCCTTTCTCGGTGCCGGTGGTGCTGCGGCCCCCGTGGCCCGGCCGGGCCACGGGGGTGGTGCCGGGTGCCGCGCCCCCGGGGATCCGTGGTCGCTCCGGGGGCGCGGCGGTCTCAGAGCGCCCTGGCGGGCGGTGGTGCGACCTTGGCGAGGTGGTCCAGGCGCTCGTAGAGGGCGTGGAGCAGGCGGGCCCGGTCCTGGGCGCAGCGCACGGTGCCGTGCGCGGTGGCCGTCAGGCGCCGGGCGGCTTCGTCGAGGACGGTGTCGGCGAGGGCTCGGGCGGGGTGGCCGGCGGGGAGCTGGTCGGCTGCGCGGCGGGCGTCGGCGGCCGCGGCCCGGGCGGCGCCGGTCAGCTGCAGGGCGATCTGCTGGAGGTCCGCGGGCGCCAGGCCGGGGTCGCCGGCCCACGCGAGGACCGCTTCGGCCAGGTGCTCGTGGGCGCTGCGGTCGAGGGCGAGTTCGCCTTCGAGGAGTCCGGCGGGGTCGTGCAGGACCGTATACCTGCGGCTCATCGAGGCCTCTGCTCGTCGCTGCGGCCGGGCCGCCGGCTGTCGTCGGTGCGTGCGAGGAAGCGGGCGAGGCCTTGCTGGGCGCGGGCCCGCAGGGCCGGGGAGGGGACGCCGTGACCGGGCGGTTGAAGTCCGCGGACGTGCGGCGGGCTGGTGGCAGGCGTGTGTGAGCTCATGTGCCGTCTCCTTGCTGGAGCGTCGGTTCCCTGACGCTACGGAGGCGACGGCCCGGGCCTCAACGAAATTGCAGGGAATTGCGGAGGTTCACTCCAGGGCGCCGAGCGCGGCCCGGATGAGAGTGCGGGCCCGGTCGCCGTACACGGCCATGGCCGCCAGGCGGGAGAACGCGCGGGTGTAGTCGGCGATTTCGCGGGGCTGGGTGACGTTGATCTCTGCGGTCAGGGACTCGACCACGACCTGGACGTCGTCGTGGAGGTAGAACGCCTCCAGCGGCCACACGGTGCGCTGCGCGGTGAACGGGATGATCCCCAGGGACACGGAGGCGAGCGGCATCACGGCCAGGAGGTGGCGGAGTTGGCCGGCCATGGCCTGTGGGTCGGCGGTGCGGTAGCGCAGGACGGATTCCTCCATGAGGACGACGAAGCGGTGGTCACCCTCGTAGAGGAAGCGGCTGCGGGCGACGCGCGCGGCGACAGCTTCGGCGACGTCGTCCGGGGTGCCCTGGAAGTCGGTGATCATCCGCATGAGGTCAGTGGCGAAGTCAGGGGTCTGGAAGAAGCCGGGCGGCACATTGGAGACGTAGACCCGGCAGACCCGGGTCCGCTCGTAGAGCGTGTAGAAGTCCTCTTGCACCTTGCGCATGCCGCCTTGGTGCAGGCGGCGCCACTCCATGTACATCGACTCGACCGCGCGGGCGGTGGCTATAAGGTCCTCGGCCTGGTCCTCGGCGCCGCAGGCTGCGCACCAGGTGCGGATGTCCGCATCGGAGGGCGAGGTATCGCCCTTTTGGATGCGGGTGGTCTTCGCAGGGTGCCAGCCGCACCGGGCGGAAAGTTCCTTCCCGGTGAGGCCAGCGTCCCGGCGCAGGTGCTGCAGACGCACCGCGAGCGCTTCACGGGCTCCCTGTGCGCTGGACGATGGGGAGGCGGGCATGGGGGCTGCTCAGGGGGCCTGGACGGTGTACTTCTCGTGCGGGACGCCGCGCCCCCACACCGACTCGAACGCCGCGGCGCACAGCGCGACCGCGGCCGGGTCGGTAGTGCGTTCCTTCCCGTCCGTCGCCCAGTCGCCGGTGCCGGTGAAGTGGTGGAACTGCACGACGCGGCCGTCCAGGAGCCAGAAGTCGTCGCCACCGGTGTTCGGGTCGATCCCGCCGAACCGTAACGTCATCGCCTGCTCCCCTGTGAGTCGGTTGCGCACAGTTGCGCCGACCGTCCCGTAGGCCGGGACCGGCGTCAAGGGCCCCTCCCTTGCCGGGATCCGGCGCCAGGCACGCCAGGAGCGGCTTCTGGTCCGTCCGGGTGAGCCCGGGGCCGCGACGGCGGACTCCGGGAACGCGGTCCCTCTACCGTGCGGCCATGGAACACACTCCGATGCCCGAGCCGCTACGGCAGGCAGTGCACCAGCTCGTTTCCGAAGTGGTCATGAACTGCCAGGAGGTGCTGCGCTACACCGAGCCGGATGTCGCACGCGACTGGAAGCGAATGACGCTGATCCGTGCAACAGACGCCTCCGACACGATGGACATGGCCTCCATGCTGATCGCTGCCTACTGCCAGCAGCACAGCGACATCTCCATGGAGACGCTCGCCTCCTACCTCCAGACCCGGCAGCAGCGCAGCCGGGCGGCCGGCCCGCGGGAGTCGGACCGGCAGGAGATCGCCGGGATGCTCGGCGGCCCGCTTCCGCCCGAGAACGCCCCCGACGCGCGGCGGTCGCACTCGTGCGGGCAGGGATATGCGGAGGGTGGGATGGTCTCCGAGGCCGATGAGCAGCGGCTGTTCACCGAGGCGTGCCTGCACGGGTTGCGGGCGCGGCTGTGTGACGACGTCGAGTCGCTGGAGGGCTATCTGCCGCCGCAGGCCGCGTCGCTGGCGCGGAAGGTAGCCGAGGTCCTGGAGGTGCCGCAGCCGGCCGCCACGTGACCGAGGGGGCGGACCGCCGTTGGACAGCGCGATGCCCTTGCCGGGCCCCGGGAAGGGCAGGCTGACCCGGGGCCCGTGGTGTGCCGGCTCGGCTCACCTCTCGTCGTCTGCGGTGTCGGCTTCGCCGGTCAGTCCGAAGGCAGTCGGCGGGCCAGTGCCGCGGCAAGGTCTCCGGCGACGTCGGCGGCCTCCCCGCCCTGGGTGGAGAACACCTGGAGGTCGGTGGACGCGACGGAGGGGCGAAGCGGGGCACCTGGGTCGTTAGGTGTCCGGGTCGGCCAAGCGCTTTCGCCATAACGTCACGGTGCTCCGGTCAACTCCGAGCTCGTTCGCCATGGCCACGGTCGTCATCTTCGCGTGCGCCGCGGCGTAGGCGGTCGGCGAACCCGAGGGATTGCGCGGCGGCGTCGATGCGCTGCAGAGACTTGCGCCGATGCCCCTGACCGCCGCGCCTGCGCGCTTCCACGACCATCGGGTAGTCGGCAGTGGCCCGGGTCCCTGCCCCGCAGGCTGCGCGCACCACCATCTCCCGGCCGGCGGCGAAGGCGGCCTGCATGTCCTCACGTGCAGCGAACCGTTCGCGGCCCTGGCCGCGGGCACGTTCGGTCAGATCAGGTGCCCGCAGGCTCAGCTTTCGAGGAAGGCGGTGCGCCTGCCGGTATTCCGCCGTCGTCATCGCGTGGGCATGTTTCAGGTGAGGGGCCATGAGCCGGAACCAGCGGCCGCACTCAAGGCATTGCAGCCGGCTGTCCTCGACCGGCTGCACGCCATCCGGCTCGGGCACGGTCACGTCGTGTCCGCCGTGATGTGGGATTGCTCAGCCGGTGCCTGGGCCATCCCGCTACTTCCACCCTCGCGGAAGGCGATCGCCGACTGCGGCGCGCTCCTGTTCGGCCATAACGCGGCGCCACTCCCGACAACCGGTTCCCCGGCACGCCGGACGATGCACTGCACCCCGCTCGTCGCCCCGGTACCCGCTGGCCGTGCTGCACTGCGGGTGGTCCTGGCCCAGCTCGCACAGGGACCATCCGGCCTCGTCCAGTTCCTCGGCGAACTCCGCGTCCCAGTTCGCCCGGCCGTAGACCTGTTGCAGCGTCACCCCGGCCTTCTCCGCCGCCGCGGGAACGGGCGTCGCTGCCCCGACCAGCTCCAGGACCCGCCTGCGCTGCTCCGCGGTGAACGCTCCTTCGGCCAGGGCCCGCCGGCGCTCCAGGCTCTCGGCGCTGTGGGCGGCCACGCACCGGGGGCAGCGGCAGCCGACCCGGTACAGGGTCGCCGGGGCGAACCTCTCGTGGTCGTACTGCACGCGCACCGGCCGCTTGGCGATGCGGAGCAGCTGCTTGCCGGTCCAGACGTGCTGGCGGCCCCCGCGGGCGTGGGGGCGGACCCTGCTGCCGGGCAGCAGGCCGTAGGTGGCCATGCCGCTGACGCTGGGAGGCGCCATACCCAGCAGGGCTGCGACCCTGCGGACCGTGTAGGTCTCCTGCGGGTCGATCTGGTCCGCGTGCGGGGCCATCGGGTCACCTTTCGAGTCACCCCCGCAGGCGCGGGGGCATGCAGCCGTGCGCGGGCCGCAGAGTGGAGCGGCAGGTCACCCCCGCAGGTGCGGGGCAAAGGTGGTGCTTCATCCCCGCAGTGGCGAGGGAGCATTTCCCAACGGGAAGGCCTCTGAATGTCCTTGAAGGACCAACCCCGCGTCGGCGGGGACAAAAGTGCGGTTCAGCCTCGCGAACTCAGCGGTCACGGGGGGCACCTCCGCTCGCGCGGAGAGCGCGCTCCTACTGTAGGCGGTCCGGCACGTGGGACCGCTACCTGATGCCGTTCTCGCGCAGGTACGCCGCGCGCTCCTCCGACGTCTGCTTCGGTCCGGTGTAGGGCCGGTCCCTCCACGACGCCCGGGTCTCGGGCTGCCCGTACCCCTCGCGCAGCCGGGCGTCGTGCTCGGACTGAGGGTGCGGGACGTCGGCCATCAGGTCCGTGTCGTCGTAGTCGGCCGGGGTCTGGGCGACGAATGCGGTCGTCTCGTTCGGCTCGTCGACCCAGTCGCCATGGAGATGCCAGCCGGCCGCAAGAAGCACCGAGGCCGCCGCCGCCTTCGCATCGGCGAGCTGTCCCGGGGCCGAGGGGACTTCGAGGGTGTGCTCCATGTCGGGGTCGGCCTCGACATCGAGGTCGCCGTCCTCGTCGTCGGCGTGGACGGTGAGGTACATGTGAGGGCCCTCGACCCAGGTCAGGTGGACACGGTGCTGCATGGGCATGGTGTGGTCTCCTCCGCGATAGCACGTGTGTGTGTTCTGCGCCCGCGTGCACGCGGGAAGGACCGGCCCTCAGGCGCGGGGGCACGCAGCCGCCGTGAGCAGGCCGCGGAGCGGCAGGTCATCCCCACAGGTGCGGGGGAACAGATGGTGCTTCATCCCCGCAGTGGCGAGGGAGCATTTCCCAAAGGGAAGGCCGGTGAGTGTCCTTGAGGGACCAACCCCGCGTCGGCGGGGACAAGTGCGGTTCAGCCTCGCGAACTCAGCGGTCGCGGGGGTTCGCCTCCGCTCGCGCGGAGAGCGTGCTCCTACTGTAGGCGGTCCGGCACGCCCCGGGGGAGAATCGCCCCGGATTCGGGGCCCACTTCGTGCCGGCTGCCTACCCGGCCAGGAGGCGGGCGCTGTGAGCCGAGCGGGCCGTTCAGTCGCCGAGGATCGCGTCGATTTCGGTGATCCGGGCGGCGAGGCGCTCACGCTCCGCCCGCAGTGCCTCATGGTCCGGCCTGCCCTCCTCGCCGACGATCTGCAGCTCGTGGTCGACGGCCACGGACCGGGGCACGTCACGCACCTCCACCACGGTGTCATCGAGAGGCCCGAGCTCGAGGTAGTTGTGGGAGCCCGCCGAGCTCTGGAATCCCCCGCTGATCAGCACGACGCCGTCGCCGAGCCGCGGCTTCTCGTCGCGGCCGAACCGCGTCGCGATCTGGCGGCCGTGCCGGAACAGCGTTGCGGGCCGTCCCCCGCGCTCGCCGCGTACGTCCTCCACGCTGATGCGCACCGTGACGGTCCCGCCGGCGTCCGGGGTGCCGTCGGTGCCGTAGACCTCCCGCGCGAGCTCGCGGACGCGCTCCTCGTCCCGGCTGTCGAAGACCCAGACGCCGCCGGACCACCTGCCGCCCAGGGCGCGGGCCGAGGAGGGCCAGTTCGGGTCGTACGGGGATCGGACGGTGGTCTTGCCGCCGGCGGTGGTGATGGTGACGGTGCTCATCGGGTCTGCTCCTCCATGTCGTGGGTGTGGCCCTGGTGGGTGGTGCCGTCTTCGTCGGGGACTGCCTCGCAGCACCCGCCGCCGCTGAGCCAGGTGTCGACCGTGGGGCGCGACGCCCCGGACCAGCGTGCGAGGTCGGCCTTGAAGCCCCGGCGGGGCCGCTCGCCCTGGTCGCGGCGGGCATTGCGCATGAGGCGGGACAAGCTCTCCTTCGTGGCCTCCACCTCCGCCTCCAGCTGGGCGAGGCGGACGCCCTGGGCCATGACCCGCTGCTCGGTGGTCAGTTTGGGCGGGCGGTGGCTGTCGATGAAGTCCGCCAGCTCACGGGCGGATGTCTCCCAGTCCCGTACGACCGGGTCGAAGTTGACGTCGGACGGGTTGCGCTTCGCGCTGCCGATGTGGGCGTCGGAGAGGTAGTGCCGCCGGAGCTTCTCGCGGTGCCATTCCTCAACGGTGCCGGCGCCCAGGAAGCGAGCCTGCTGCTCCGCTGCTTCCCCGGTGGGCACCGGGTGCAGCTCCAGGAGGGCGGGCCAGATCTCTTCCTCCGGCCGCAGCGGGGGCCAGTCCAGCTCCCCGGCCTCGGCGATGACGTGCCAGCCGGAGAGGGCGGAGGTCTCCGTCGTCTCCTGCTCCGCCAGGACCGGGCACGCCCACGACAGGCCCAGCCCAGAGCTGATCAGAAGCGTGGCGCTCCAGGCGGGCGCGGTAGAGGTGTGCCCGAGGCGCCGGTAGGCGGCGCCCAGGTGCTGCTGGGTCACGAAGTTCTTGGTGAACGCAATCTCCGTCATGTAAAGCACTTTACGGAAAGCGTAAGTCGCTTTACAAGCGCTTCGGCTGAACCCACCCGAACGGGTGACGCCCAACTTCGGGCCCGCGGGCGACGAAGGCCTCCGGGAACGGACGTCCCGGCGGCCTTCGTCGCACGCGGGAGGGACGATCAAGGGCCGCGACGATGAGCAAACGGCGTCGGCTACGCTCCGGACTTCGAGCGGAAGGGGGAGGGTCTGTGGAGCTGACCGTGGTGGTGCAGAACCTGGGACTGGGTGGTCTGCGCAGCAGTTCGGGTGATCCGGAGGACCGGTGGCCGGCGCTCGCCGAGCGGATCCGCGGCGCAGGCGCGCCGGACCTGGTCCTCCTTCAGGAGGCGTGCGGGTGGTCGGAGTACGGGCACCGTCAGCTCGCGCGGGCGATGGACGACCTGGACCTGGACGCGATGCCGATCCCGCCGTCCGGCTCCGGCATCGTGCCGATCCTGCTCTACCGGCGCGAGACGGTCGGCCGCTGGAAGATCTGGAACACCGACTTCGCCGACCAGAGCCTGCACGGGTTCGGAGTGGCGTGCTTCGACGTCGGCCTGCCCGCCCCGCTGGCCGTCGTCAGCTGCCACCTCGACCCCTTCGTCGCCGACCGGGCCCGGGACGAGGCCAAGCTCATCGCCACCCGGGCCTACCGGTACGGGCCCTACGCGCTGATCGGCGGCGACCTGAACTACCCGCCGGCCCACCCCTCCAGCCCGGCACCCGACTACGCCACGATGCGGCCCTACAACATCGCCGCGCGCACCCGGCTGCCCTCGGAAGCCGGCGCGCCGCTGGTGCCCGACCGGCGGGTCACCGAGATGCTCGCCTACGCCGGCTACACCGACGCCGCCTGGCACCGGTACCAGCAGTGCGGCAACCGCGATCTGCTGCGCGCCACGGGGACAGACGACCGGATCGACGCGGTGTGGGTCTCCCACCCGCTGCGCGAGGCGATCACCGATTACCGGCTGCTGGACAGCCCTGCCGGGGCCTCCGACCACCACGGCCTGGCCGTGCGCCTGGACCTGACGCGCGCAGCCACCGACAACGTCTGGGACTACCGATAGCCGACTCTCCCCCGGGGGCCGGGGCGGCCACGCGGGGAATGCACAGCTATCCGTGGCCGGCTGCGTCCAGGCGCTCCCACACCTGCTCCACCTCGCCCAGCAGCCCGGACAGATCACCGGTCACCGCGGCGGTGGAAGCCTGCTCCAGCAGCGGGCCGGCGGGCTGCCCGGACTCCTCGATCAGACCGGCCGCCAAATGCGCGAGCGGCTGCACCCGCGAAGGGCTGATGGTCAGTCCCAGCCACCGCCGCTCCTCGCGCACCATCAGCCGTGCCCTCCCGGGACCGAACATCTGGGCCCGGCCGGCCCACCCCCGCGCCCGGGCGATCTCATCCAGCAGGTCCCACGCCTCCACCGCAGGCCCGCCCGGCACCCCGCCCGGCACCTCCTCCCCCACGTCGTACGGTGCGGCCTCCTCCTGGAGGACGGCGCCCTGCTCACGCAGGGCCGCGTACCCGGCCTCCGTGACTTCGACGCGGTCCGGCTGCCCCGGCACACGCGGCCCGGCCACCGCGATCAGCTCCCTGGAAACCAGACTGACCACCGCCCGGCCCAGCTCCTCCTGACGGATGGACCACCGCTCCCACACCGGATCCCCGACACCACCCGACGGCTCCGGCGTCCGATAGACCGTACTGACAACGGGCTGCTCACGGGCCGCATACAGTCGTAGCAGCCTGAGCTGGGCGATGTTCAGACTCATCCCGACACAGTAGATCCGCCCCTCCGGGCGGAACCACCCCACGGCCCAGCGCCGCCGCCCGCTGTGACGTGACGCCCCGACGCGGAACTCCTGGCGGCTGGTGGTGTAGTCGGCCCCAGCTGCCGGCAGCAGAGGTGCCACGCCATCGGGTACCACGGCATCAGCGCGCTGCCTTCTTCCCTGGCTCGCCTGGACAGACCGGGATTCAAACGGCCGTACTATGCGCTCATGGGTGACTTTGCCTTTCCGGATGACCTGGTGGCTGCGCAGCGGGAGCTCGATGCGGTCCGCGCCGACCTGGCCAGGGCCGTGGCCACACTGCCGTGGTCGGTCGAGCCCGCACCGGGATTTCGCCAGAGCAAGGCCGACGGCTACTGGAGCAACCGGGAACTGCCCGACTCCCCGGGATGGGGCAAGGAGAATGAGGAGCTCGTGGCCGGGCTCCGCCGACGGCAGGTGGCGCTGGCGGAAACGGTGGTCACCCACCCGTTCTGGAACACGCTCTCCGGACCTGACCGCGTGGCCGCACGGACGGCACTCAAGCACCTGAACACCGTCAGTCCATCCGCGGCCGCCTGAGCCGACCCCTCCCCCGGGCAGACAGCGCTACGGCCCCACCCCGCCGCACAGTTCGTGTGCCGTGACACCGCCCGCACAGGCGGGCGCCGGCCGCCGCGGAGAGCATCACCAGTTCAATAAGCGGCACACCCGCGCCCCGGCACGGCTACGGTCCGGCGATCAGCCAGAGGACCAGGGCGGCATCGAGATCCTGGGAGTAGCGGTACACCACGCTGATCCCGCGGCTGCGGGTCAGCTCGGGCAGCAGCTCGATGACGTACGACTCCGAGCGGGGGCCGGCGTCCGGGAGGCCGCGGGCGTGCTCCGAATCCGGGTCGTCCTCCAGCGCGCGGCGAACGGACTCGACGGCGGCCTGCTCGGACCGGGTCAGCTCGCGGAGGGAGCCGGTCTATGACCACTCCACCCCAGAGCGAGGGCGACGGCCTTGAGGTAGAGCGCCCCGTGATTATCACGCCGTGATAATTCGGCGCCCAGGGGAGTGAACCACACCAACTAGGCGGATCTGGCTACCTCCACACAGCCACAAGTCAGTAAGGTGACGTCATGGCCTCTCCATACCCCGACGGAGACCGGGAAAAGGTGGCGTCCAAGCTCACCCCGGCGCTCCAGCAAGAGTTGAAGATCCGCTGCGCCGAGCTCGGCCTGGACATCCAGGAAGCCGTCACCACGGCCGTCACCGCCTGGCGCGCAAGCACACACCCCAACCGCGACGTCGACACAGCTGGCGCGAAGTCGTTTTCCACCTGGCTCCCGCCAGGGCTCTACGACGCCTTCAAGGACACCTGCGGCGACCGTGATCTCTCCTATGTCCAGGGCCTCGCTCAAAGCATCCGCACTTGGCTCGACGACAACCCGTCCCCGAAGGAACGCCACCAGACCACCGACCCCCAGCGCTGGGTCACCGCCAACCAGAAGGGCGGCGTCGGAAAGACATCCGTCGCGCTGGGCGCCGCGGAGGCTGAAGCGGAAGACCCGCAAGAGAGCGCTGACTGCCTGCGCCAGTACATCGAGTCTCTGTCTTACAACGACCTCAAGCGCATTGGGAACAGCAGGACCGAACTGCTCGATCAGATCGCTGATCTGACCCTCGGCGGGAAGCGGGTCCTGGTCGTCGACTACGACCCGCAGAGCCACCTCAGCGACCAGCTCGGCATCCCCCAGATTCCCCCGGGGGAGGAAAGCCTCGTCAAACACATGGTCGGCGAGGCCGAAGGCGATCTGCGGGACCTAGTCGTGAAGATCGACGATCCCCGGTTCCGGGGGCGCCTCCATGTTCTCCCCGGAGCCTTCGACGGATTCATCCTCGATTCCAGACTGGCCCTGACAGCAGCGCAGTCCCGCGGCTTCCAGAAGGAGGTCGCCCTAGAGCGAGCGCTACACCCCCTCGAGGGCGACTACGACCTCATCGTCATCGACTCTCCGCCAAGCCTTGGCCTGGCCATGGACGCCGCCCTGTACTACGCCCGTCGGCGGCGAAACGAGAAGCCCGGCCGTTCGGGCGTCATCATCCCCGTCCAGGCGGAGGACAGCTCGGCGACCGCGTACAAGATGCTCGTCGACCAGATCGAAGACCTCTGCAAGGACCTCGGTCTCGAAGTCGACTACCTGGGCCTGGTCGTCAACCAGTACGACTCCCGCCGCGGATTCGTCGCGACGTCCTCGCTCGCGCAGTGGAACAGCCTTGAGGGACAGCGGGTGCTCGCCGTCCTGGATGACCTGAAGGAGCAGCGCGAGGCGGTCCGCATGAAGGAGCCGCTGCTCGCGTACGCACCTCACAGCAAGCAGGCCAACACCATGCGGATGATCGCCATGGGAGCGGCCCGGTGAGTAAAGCCAACCAGCTGGGCAACAGCAGCGCCTTCGGAATGGCGAACACCCCACGCAGCTCCCGCCGGGGAACCATCGACAGTGCCATCAACGGCGACAACGCCAGCGCGGCGGCCATCACGGATTTGCCCGTCACGCTCATCAGCGATAACCCAGACAACCCGCGCAACCACCTGCGGTCCCTTGAGGAGACGGTGGAATCGGTGCGTGAGGTCGGCATCATTCTGCCGATCGTCGTCGCGACCGTGGAGGCGTATCTCCATGAGCGTCCCACCCGGGCTGACGACTTGGATGATGGCGCGCAGTACATCGTGGTCGACGGTCACCGGCGCCTTGAGGCCGCACGCCGCGTCGGGCTCGCGACCATCCCGGTGCGCGTCGACAACGACCGGGTCAGCAGCGACGAACGGCTCCTCGAAGCTGCCTTCGTCGCGAACTACCACCGTGACGACATGACGGACCTGGAAGAAGCCCAGGCCCTGAAGTCTCTGGTCGATTACTACAAGAGCCAAACGAAGGCGTCCAAGCGTCTTGGCATTCCGCAGGGGACCATCTCCACCAAGCTGTCTCTGCTGAAGTTGTCCCCGGAGTTGCAGAAAGACCTTGTCACTGGTGAGCGCACCGTGGAGCACGTCCGGAACCTGGGGAAGCTCTCGGCGCACGAGCAGAAGGCCAAAGCGGATGAGCGGGCGGAGGCCGCACGCCGCAAGGCCGAGAAGGCCAAGCGCCAAGAGCAGGCTGCCGGTCAGACTGCGAAGACGGAAGCGTCAGCAGCTGACGTGCCGACGCAAGTATCACGGCGTGATAATCCTGGGGCCGATGCGGACGACTCCTCCAAGGGCGTATCTGTTAGCGCTCCCGCTCCTTCGCCCGAGGAGCCTCGGTCGGAGCTGGCGCAGCCGGGGCCCCAGTCGCCGACTCCCGATGCTCGGGACGAGGAGCAGCTTCCGGATGGTGTGCTGGTGAAGTGGCTGCCGCTCGACAACCCGTCCGCCATCATGCGGATCCTCCGGGCACGCATGACGCCGGCTGACTTCGAGCAGCTGGCCAGGGACATGCATGCGAGCCTCCAGTCCGTGTGAGGCCATCGTCGTGGGGGAGCGGGTCAGGAGTGGACCGCGCCGGATCAGCCGGCCTCCGGAACTCAACGCGAAAAGCGGCCTTCTTCACCTGGCCTGAGGCTGGGTGGAGGGGGCCGCTTCGCGGTTCTCAGGTGGGGGTTGGTTACGACGAGCCGGAGTGCAGGTGAGGCGGGGTCGCCCAGCAGAAGCAGCGCCTGGGCACCGTGCCGGCCGACAGACACCTCGGTGTCCTGACGATGCTCGACAGCGGCCTCGACCTTGCCCGCCGTCTCCAGGACGGCCAACTCGTCACCACACGGCGCAGCCCCTAGGGTCCGTCTTCAAAGTTCATCGAGTGGGTCATAGAACAAGGTCCAGAGCTGTGCGACGGGGTGCATGGTGCCGTCCTGACTTTCACGCGTGAAAGTGCCGATCAGGCCCTGAACCACAAGAAGGCTCGTACCCCCCGGGCAGGGGGTACGAGCCTTCGGCGTGTGACCGCGTGGTCGTGTACGTCGGCCATGGACCGGGCGAAGTCGCCCGCATCGCTCCAGTTCAGGATCCGGGCCGGTGCGGTGGGCGGCGTGGTGCTGCTGGGCGTTGGCGGCGCGTACTCATGGCCGCAGGCCGGGCAGCTGCTGGAGGACTCGGTCCACGAGGTCCTGCGACGGCTTCCAGGCGGAAAGCGCGCCCCTGACGGGTACGGGCAGCGGCAGTTCGTGGACGTCAGCGAGGATGAGGTGGTGAACGTCGCGCTGCGCCCAGGGGCTGGTACAGGGCTCGGGCCCCTGGTCGAGGTGGCAGTCGGTGAGCCGGGCGACGCCGATGACCGCGCCGCGGTGGAGCTCGCGGTCGCGGATCGCGGTGGCCACCAGCGGGTCACGCAGCGCCGCCCTGTCCAGCTGCTTGCCGCTGTGTAGGAGGATCCAGCCGCGCCAGGGCCAGTGGACGGGGCGGTTCTCCGTGCGCTTCCCGGCGAGGATGCAGGTGGCCCAGGGCTGGCGGATTGTGATGCCCCGGATCCAGTCGCCGCCGTCGAGTGTGGTCGTCATGCGGCACGCTCCAGCAGCGCGGTGCCGGGGCGGCCGGCGCGGCGGCCGTTGGCGGTCGGCACGTCCAGGTCCTCGATCTCCGCCCAGCCGTACCGGCCGGAGTGTTTGGTCCGGTACATGGAGACGTCGGCGCCGCGCAGCAGGGCGGGCAGGGCGTGGATGCCGAGGTAGTCGGGGACGGCGGTGCCGACCGAGGCGGCGACGGGGAGCGGGCCGGCCTCGGTGGGTACGGGCTTGTGCAGCGCGCCCATCAGCTGCTGGAGGCGCTGTTGCACCGTGGCCTTGCTGGGGGTATCCACGCGGGTGGCGACGGCGAACTCGTCTCCGCCCAGGCGGCCGACGACTCCGTGCGGTCCGGCCCAGCGGGCGAGGCGCCTCCCGGTCGCGGCGAGCGCGGCGTCGCCGGCGGCGTGGCCGTGGGTGTCGTTCAGGGCCTTGAAGTGGTCGAGGTCGACCAGGCAGAGCAGCGAGCCCTGGTGGTGGCGGGCGAGGAGGCGCTGGGCGCGGTGCTCGAACGCGGTGCGGCGCTGGGCGCCGGTGAGCGGGTCGCGGCGTTCGGCTGCGAGGCGCCGGTGGAGGGCGTACGCGTGGACGGTCCAGCCGGTGAGCGGGATCGCGAGGGTGGTGATGATCAGGGCGCGATTCGCCGTAGAGGCGTGTACGCGCGCGGTGGTGGAGGCCATACTGGGGGCTCCCTCTCGTCTCGTGCGGGATGGGTGAACCCGAGGCAGGCGCCGGTTTCCAGGCCGTGGGCGCCTGCCTCGGGGCGGAGCTACCGCGAATCCCGTGAGCCGGGGACGTAGTCGATGGCGGTGGCGACGTGGTTGGTGTCCATCAGGCGTCCGGCGTTGTCGATCCGGTCGCGCAGCTGGTCCAGTTGCGCCCAGGCCTGCCGCAGCTGCTGCGTGAGCCAGTCGGTGTCGGCGGGGACAGCAGCGAGGAACTCGCCGAGGGGGAGGGGCAGGTCGCCGCTGGTGCCGAGGACCGCGATGGGGTGGCCGTGGGCGTCCTCGATGAGTCCGGCGTCGCCGTCCCGCTGCCGCCAGCCGTCGGGGACGGCCGTCAGACGGGTCTCGATGGCGTTCAGGCGGTCGGTGTCGGGGCGGCCGGGGAACGCGGTGTCGCGGCTGCTCATCACAGGCTCCCGGCGGTTTCGCGGAGCGCCTGCGGGGCGTGGTCGTCGGGGCCGCCGTGGACGGTGCAGACGCTGTCCGGGTGCGGGCGGCCGCTGGTGTGCGCGACCAGCAGGTCGGTGACCGAGTGGACGGCCTGCCAGGCGGGGGCGGTGCAGTCGTCGTCGTACGGGCAGCAGACCAGCAGGTCGAAGCCGACGTCTCCCTCGCCGTCGATGTTCGTGCGCAGGGCGAGGATCAGGCGGTCCGGTCCGAGGCGGATCTCGCCGACGCGGTCGCCGCCGGCGAGCGTCGAGCCCGTGCGCCAGCGCCACAGTGGCAGCACCTCCGCGCCGAAGACGCGGCGGACCAGGAGCAGGTTGCCCAGGCCGTCGCCGCCGTCCCAGCCGAGCTCGCGGCGTCGGGTGTCGCTGGCGCGTTGGAGCAGCGGCTGAAGGCGGTGGAGGTTGTCGGCGATCACGACGTGCTGGAAGCCCTCGTCACGCAGGCCGGGGAAGGCGGCGACGACTTCGGCGTGCTGGCGCCGTACGACGTCCTCGGGCACGGCGCGGTCCGGGCTGCGGTCGGCCTGACGCTCGACGCATACGGAGGCCGGGGTGGAGACCAGGAGCGCGACGGCAGGAACACCGTGCCGACGGGCCGTCTGCACCAGCCCGGTCCTTACGGCGGCCTCGGTGTTCGTGCTGTCGATGACCGTCATCTTTCGGCGGGCGAGGCGGGCCTCCAGGACGGCCTGGAGCGCGAACACGGCGTCTGCGGTCGCCTCCTGGCACCCCGGCTCGTCGCTGACCAGGGCCCGGAAGTGGTCGAGTTCCAGGACCTGGGTGTCGGGCCAGGTGCTGGCCCAGGTGGACTTGCCCGAGCCGGCTGCGCCCATCAAGCAGACCACGGACGGTTCGGGGATCGTCGTGTCGACGGGCAGCGTGTTGTCCAGGCGGAAGGTCTTCATGCGGCTTCTCCCTGCGGGTTCAAGAGCACGGATGGTGTTCAGTGGCCGACCGTGTGCACGGCGGCAGTGGTGCGGACGGTGTCGGCGAGCAGCGCCGCCATTTCGTGGCCGTGGTCGACGGCGTCCTCCAGGCGCTCGATGAGCTCCGGGGGCAGGCCGCGGTTGCGGGCCCCGGTCAGGACGCCCTCCAGGTAGAGGACGTCGGCGAGGATCCGGCCGCGGGCGTCCAGGACACCGGGCTGCACGGCCAGGGCGTTGTGGTTCTTCGCGGTGGCAAGGGCGGCGTGGGTGGCGGCCTCGGTGTACGCGGTTTCGGTCTGCTCGGTGAGCAGCGCGTCGATCTCGGTGGTGTCGCCGTAGGTGCGGCGCCAGCCGAAGCGCGCGGCGGCGGCGTCGATGACGCGGCGGGTGAGGGGCACGGTGACCTCCAAGGGGGCTTGCCGCCGGTCCGGGTGACCGGGCGGACACCGCGCGGCCCCGGCCACCGGGAAGGGTCGGCGGGCGGGGGCGCACGGAGAGCGGCCGGTCAGCTCGGCTCTCGCAGGAGCTCGTACTCGATGCCAGCTCCGTACTTGCTGGGGGTGGCCGACAGAACGTCGCCGCGGTCTGCGGCGAATGCCTCCAGTTCGGTGTGCATCCATTCGTCGGTGCGCTGGAGCTCCAGGCGCCGGGAGTCGAAGTGGCGGAGGTGGAGGTAGTAGTCCTGGTCCCGGCGCCGCATGTTCAGCACCCAGGTGCGGAGCAGGCGGCGGGCTGTGTCGTCGTCCGGCCTAGCTGGGAGGCTGCGGGCCAGGGCCCGGCAGGTGCTGGCGTGGCCGTTGGCGGCCTTGGCCGCGGCCTCCAGCGTGAGGCGGGTGCTGTAGGTGCGGTGCTTGTCGCGGGTGACCAGGTAGTGGCACCCGAGGCAGGCAACCGCGTAGTAGGTACCGATCTCCTTGTGGTCGGCGGTGTAGAGGATGACGACCGCGTTGGCGAGGTTGTAGTACCGCTCGACGACGGTGAGGCCCTCGGGCGTCCAGGTCTCGCCGGTCTCGGGCCACAGCTCGTCCTCGAGGGTCGGCGGCTCGTCCGGGGCGGGACGGCGGAAGAGGGTGAGTGCCACGAGCTACTCCTTGTCGATGGTGGTGTGGTGGGTGAGCCGGGCGACGGCGGCGGCCGCCACGGCGATGAGGTGCAGGGGGAGCGCGTCCGGCCGGCTGCTCATCCGGTGACCGCGAGGACGGCGGCGACCAGGAGCAGGGCGAGGGACGCGAGGATCGTGTCGACCGCGCGGGCCAGCCGCTCGAACTTGGCGACAGCGATGGTCGACAAGGCCTTGACACGGGCGGCGCGGGTGTCCGCGCGCATCGCCTGAAGCAGAGCTTCCTCACTCAACTGCGCCCAGCGGGGGAAGCCGTCGCGGACGACGCGGCCCCGGCCTCCGAGGTTGGGCCGCACGACCCGGAGCAGCAGCGCGGCAGCTGCCGTGAGCGTGAGGACGGCGGCGCCGCCGACGATCTGGGCGGGCAGTGGCAGGTCCTTGTCGGCGAGGCTGGCGAGTCCGGCGAGGACCGCGCCGTCGAAGGCGAGCAGTAAGGATGCCTTGCTGTCGGTGCGTCCGATTTCGTGGGCGACCGAGGTGCAGGCGGTGTCCAGGTTCGTGTCGGTTACGGATGGGTCGGTGCTGGTGCTGAGGGTCATGGGGTGGGTTTCCCTATTCGGGGTGGGTGGGCGTGGTGATCAGGCGGAGTCGTGCGCGCTGCGGTACCGGCTCCTGGCCGGGGATCGGCCAGTCGTCAGCGCGCAGGCCGTACGGAGGGGGCTGCCAGGACGGCGTGGTGGCCCAGCGGTAGAGCTTCAGGAAGTCGGCGTCGAAGTAGCTCGGCAGCAAGCCGCCTCGGTTGGGAACCGGGGCGGGAGCGGATGCGTTCTGCCACTTCGTGCCGGGCGGCGCGTAGCGGGGCAGGTCGTGACGGACCAGCTGGCGCAGGGTGACGGGTGAGGACTCGCCCGTGCCGAGGGCCGCACGGACGGCGGCCCAGATGCCGGTGTCCTCGTCGACCGGTGCCATGGTCAGCGCGTAGGCGACGGCCAGGAGCAGCTGCCGCGACTTCGCGTCGGCCCGCTGGTCCTGGTAGATGCGGTGCGCGTACTCGGCGAAGGTGCTGCCGTCGCCTCCGCCGGTCTGCTTCGGCCGGCGCTTGCGGGCCGAGGCCTGATGGGCGTGGGCCAGGTGCAGGGCTGCTCCCATGAACCGTTGTCCTCCTTCGGTGTGGTCGGCTGTGGTTCGCGCCGCCGACCCACCGGCCGCCCGCGCCCCCGGCAGTCGGGGCAGGAGCGGCGGGCGGGGATGGCGGCGGGCGGTCACGTCAGCGGGATGGGGCAGGCGGTGGCCGGGGCGGGCAGCGCGACGGCCCGGCACTCCGCCGCGTGCTCCTGCGCCCAGCGCTTGAGCCTGCCGCCCTGGTAGTCGTCGTTCACGAAGTCCCTGCGGGCCTCGGGACGGCCAGTGCTCTGACGGGACTTCTCCTCGGTGTAGCCACAGCCGGCACACAGCAGGACCAGCTGCAGTTCGGCCTGCGGGTAGCCGGCGCCGAGGTCCTTGACGTGCAGGGTGAGGTCGATCGAGGCGCGGACCAGGTTCTCGAAGCGGGCGATCACGCCTTCCGGGCTCGGCAGTGGGCTGGCGGCGGCGAGCTGGGCCTTCATCTGCTCGATCTCGCCCGTCAGCTCCCGGACCCGCTCCTGCGCCTTGTCGCGCAGCCGGTCGCTGAGCCGCTCCGCGCGGCGAGCCGCGGTGAGGCGTTCCTGGTAGAAGCGGGCGGTGGCCGCCTGCTCCTCCTGGTTCCTCGCCCCGGCCTGGTCGAGTTCGGTCTCCAGGCCCTGGGAGCGGCGGCGCTCGGCTTCCAGCTTCTCCTCCAGGCCGTCGCACTTGCTCCGGACCATGGGGAACGCTGACTCGAGGTTCTCCAGCTCTGCGAGCCGGGACGTGCTGATGATCCGGAGCATGACGAACATCCCTTTCAGCGGGTGACAGCGCTGCGCCCCGCCGACCGGGAGGGTCAACGGGGCACAGCGGGGGCGAGGCGGGGTAGTCAGTGGGTCGTGGGTGTGTGGTGCGTGCTGGGGGTGGTCGGGGCCGGGGTGGTGTGGCCGGGGCGCGGGTGTGGCTGCTGGTCCGGGCCGCTGTGGGCGTGGCTGCTGATGAGGTAGCCGAGGAGCAGTCCGCTGACGCCGTAGACCTTGTGCCGGTTCGCTTGCCACCAGGTGGGCGGGGTCGGCTCGGTCAGTACGCCTATGACGGCCACGAAGGGGCTCCAATCGGAGGAGGGGACAGAGGGGGTGTGGTGCGTGAGGCCGGACGGCCTGCCCGGTCCTCGCCACCGCGCCGGAGCGGGTTGCGAGGGCCAGGCGGAGCATCCGGGGTCCCAGGGGCCGGTAGGCGGCCGGTGGGTCGTCCCGGCCCGGCTGGCGGGGCCAGGAAGTGCGCAGTTGCCCACCGCATGCTGATGGCCCACACCCGAGCTGGGGTGTGGGCCATCAGGCGTGGTTGGAGCAGTGTTCAGAGATCGGACGGCAGGGGCTTTCCGGTCTCGGCGTCGTAGGCAACGCCGGTCGGGGAGAGGCGGATCGTCCGGGAGGGGGCGTGGGTGCCCTTCTTCCAGGTCCTTCCGCCAACCGCTATCTGGACTGTCACATCGGCGAGAGGATCCGTGACCGGCAGTGCGATCTCAGGAGCCCGTGCGACCCAGAGGTCGTTCCCACGGGTGGCGTGCGCTTTCTCCCCGTCGGCGTCGATCCGCAAGTACCTGGCGTTGCGGTCGGCATACGAACGGAGTTCGACGATGACGCGGTCCCTATCGCCGTTCCAGTGCGCCACCAGATCGACATCCACGCCGTCCATACGCAGGCCGGTACCCGACCTGCCCTTGTACGCGGCGGCCTTCGTCTTGCGCTCCTCCTGGTGCTGCTCGGTGTCGGCGGTCTGCCACACGCCGCCGGCGGCGATGGCCAGGGCGGCGATGGTGGCGACGTAGGGCCAGGCACGCCGACGTGTGGGCTCGGGCACCGGGCCCTCAGGCGTCGTGTCCTCGGGAGCTGCCGGTGCGGGCTGTTCGTGCCCGCTGTACCACTGCGGCTCCGCAGTGTCGGCCGTCTTCTCGAACCACTCGACGTCTTTGCCCATGCGGGTGACGGTAGCGCGGAGCTGTGCGGCCTGGTTCTGGTCTCCGCGCAGTTCAGCCACCTGTGCGCGGGTCTCCAGCCACTTCACTGCCTGATCGGAGTTGATGCCGTGGGCGGTGATGTCTTGCCGCTCGCCCAGTGCTGCGAGGTCAGCGGCTTCGCTGAACCGGCCCGCCCTCGCAGCCTGGAGGACGTCCTGGTGTCGGGTGTCGACCTCGATGACGTTCGGGGGCATCTCCCAGCCCCAGCCAGCCCCACCGTCTCCGCCGTCCCCGTGGGCGGTGTTGTCGAGTTCCTGCTCTACGGAAGCCGGCTGCTCGTCGTCCCGACCGTGGTCGTCCTGGCCGTCGGTCTCGTCGACCTGCGTCGCCCCGTCCTCAGTCTCCTGTTCCACGGCCAGGCCGTGGGCGAGGGCCTGCTGCGCGGTGCGCCGCCGGGAAGAGGTGTCGGTCAGCTTGGCCTCCTCCTCGGTGAGGACGGTCTGGATGATGTCGACATGGCCGGGGCCGACCTTCCACACCGCCTGCCCCGGGCCCAGGGTCGGGATCGCGTCGGTCGCCCACTGCGGCAGGCCGAGCACCGCCCCGACGACTGCGGCCTCCTCGGGTCCGAGGCGTCCGACGTGGGCGATCTCGCACAGGCGCGCAAGGTCCTGCGCCCGCCCGGTGCCGAGGTCGCTCAGGGTGTGCATGACCACGTCCAAGGAGAGCGCGGCCCTGCGGCTGTTCTTCAACTGCCGCTGAATCAGCGCAGCCGTGGCGGGCGACAGCAGAACCTGCCACGCCTCTTCCAGTACCAGGTGCCGGTGTGCGGCTGGTGCCTGGGGCAGCCAGACGTGTTCGACCCAGCACGTCACTGCGGCCATGAGTGAGGGGATCGCGGGGGAGTTGCGGTCCAGGCCGGTGAAGTCGAAGGAGATGATGGGCAGGTCCGTCGGGGGCAGGCTGGCGTCCTGGCCGTCGAAGATGCCGCGCAAGCTGCCTTCGGTGTAGCGGGACAGCGCGATGGCGGCGCCCTCGCCCCACTCGGCCAGCTTCGCCGCCGGCCACCTGCCGTCCTGGGGGAAGACCAGGGCTTCCACCAGCCCGTTGAGCGACGCCGCCTTCGGGTGGTTCAGGGCGTGCTGGAGCGCGTGAGTGGCCTGGGGGGTGAGTGCCGCGACCTCGACGGCCAGGATCAGACTCCGCACGAGCTGTTCGCGGACCGCGGGCGGGAACAGATCGCTGCACGGGTTCAGCGTGAAATTACCGGCCTGGATGACCCGGCCCCCGACGGCGTGGGTGACCGGGCTCCACTCGCCGGCCGCGCCGTTCTCCGCGGCATCGATCACGACGAACTGGTCCCCGTACTCCCGGTGCTCCCGGTGCGCCCGGGCCTTGGCCGTCGTGGACTTACCAGAGCCGAGGCCGCCCAGCGCGAGGGTGTTCGTGGACGGCAGGATCGCGGCATCGGCCATGACGGGGGAGAGGTGGAACGGCCGTCCGTCCAGCAGCGACCGGCCGATCGGGATGCCGGGGAACCGCGTGCTGGAGGCGACCAGAGGGGCGGTGATCGCGGCATGACTGGAAGGCAGGCGCATCATCAGAGGACCGCTCCTTTCGCGGTTGAGGCTCCGTGCGGGGTGGTCATCAGGTGGGCGCGGTGCTGCTGCCCGGGGAGCCAGTCCAGGCGGATGCGGTGCCGGTCGGCGACCAGCTCGGCGTGCCAGCGGGCGTCGGTGACGGCCTCGGGGCTCTCGCCCCAGACCGTCATGTAGGCGTCGAGGTCCACCAGGGCCGCGCCCTGGACGAGGGCTCCGTGGGTGGTGCTGCTGGCCATCTCGTGCGTCGCTTGCTTGACCTTGTCGGTGGTGAAGGCCCCGGCCGCGGCGCTCTGCCACTTCGCGGAGCGGCGGGACTGGGCGGCGGGCAGGGGCCGGTAAAGGACGGCGAGTGAACGGTCGGTCCCGAAGTGGGGGTCCTGCCCGTCCGTGTGCGTGTGTCCTTCGCCCAGCAGGAGTTTGCGCATCAGGTCACCGTCGGTGTCGTCGGGCCAGGCGGTGATCCGTGCCGTGGCCGCATACCGGCCGTCTTCCAGTCCGATCCATCCGGGGCCCTGGTCCGTCACGGCAGGGACCGGCTCGGGCTCGATGGGGGTCAGGGCGCCCAGCCGTGCGAACTCGCCCTCGAGGGTGCCAAGAACCCGGGCGGGCTGTCCGACGAGACCTTTGGGGACGTGCACGGAGATCGTCTGTACGTGCTCGGTGCAGGCCCCGACGGTGGCGTGGTGGGTGAGGTGCACCTGGATGCCCGCGGCGCGGGCCTGGCCGCCGGCGAACACTAGGGCGCGGGAGAACGCTTCATGGAACGCCGCCCGGCGCAGCGGGTCCTGCATCGTGCCGTGATCCGGGTAGAGCGCCCACGTGGTCCTCGCTCCCGGCCGGTCGGTCACGGAGGCGGGGGCGGTGCGCTCGCGCAGACGCCGGTAGCCGACAGCGGCCCAGCGGCCGATCGAGCGGGGCCCCGGCGAAACGTTGAGCAGCGCGGCAGCTGCGCCGACGGCGCCGAACGCCCAGGGGGGCGGTGGGGTGAGCATGGCCGACATCAGGACCGCGCTCCCGGCCCCGAGGTTTGCCTTCGTGAGCATGGTTTCCAGCGGGCTGAGTCCACGCTGCAGAGCGGGGATGCGGTAGCCGGGCGACAGCGAGTACACAGCAAGTCCTCCTATGAAGTGGGTGGGTGACCGGGTAGACCGGGCCCCGGCGCCCGCGCCTCCGCAGGGGGAACGCGAACGCCGGGGCCGGGACCGGCCTTTCCTATGGGTTGCGCGGCCGGGGCGGCTGAGGTGGCTGGGTGCCTCCCGGCCGGGGCGGCCTGGTGCCGGACGCCGCGGTGCCCGGTGCCGCCGGGCGGCCGGTGGCCGACGGCTGGCCGGCCGCGGATCGCGCCTGACGGCGTACCTGGTTGATCTGTACGGAGCGGGCCGCGCGGTCCGTCGCGTCCCGCCGGGCCGAGTCGACCGCGGACGGGGTGGTCAGCCGTCCGGGCCGCTCGCTCCGCTTGACCCCGTAGGCGGCGAGCAGCACGCCGCCGTCCTGCGAGGCGGCGCGGCCCGGGGTGTCCACCGTGCGCGGGCCCCGGGGGGTGTTCTCCTTCTCGTAGAAGTCCGGCACACCGGCCCGCACGGCCGCCCGCGCCACCGGATGGCTGGTGTTGCGCTCCACCACCGTCCGAGCGGCCCTGGCGACCCGGGGACCGATGTACGGCACGCCGTGGACGATCATCCGCAGCATCAGGGCATCTGCGGCAACCAACAGCACAGCGTCCATGACCAGGCTGCCCGCGACCATCTGCACGAACGGGCTGATCAGCAGCAGGGCGAACGGAGCGAACATCAGCCCCAGCAGCCGCATCGCCCAGGTCTTCACGGCGGTCATGTCACCGCCACGGGCGAGCGATGCCAGCACCAGCGGTGCCATGCACACGAACACCAGGATCCCCAGGCTCCGGGTCATGAAGACCAGCGCAGCGAACGCAAGCGCGACCACGAGCGCGGAGATGATGATCAGGATCGCCAGCGGGTTGCCGGAATCCGCTCCATGCTCCAGGTCGTCCTGGATCACCGTGAACAGGGTCTTCTCGTCGCTGTTGAACGCGACGGTGAATGCGGAGCTCACGGCCTTGTTCAGCATCATCACCGCGCCCGGGATCGCCCCCATGGCGGCGACGGCCGCGAGGGTCCACCCGGTGGAGGCGCCCAGTTGCTTGAGGCGGGGTGCACTCTTCCAGGCGGTCAGGGCGCACACGACGACCACGCAGGTGAAGATGACGATGGCCAGGTGCTGGCCGAGCCAGAGGAACTGCTGGTAGACCCAGCTGTCGGCCTTCTCCGGCGCCCACGCGTCGTCCGGAGCCACCAGCCCCGTGATCTTCTTGATGAGGTACTCGGCGAGCTCTGTGACGTTGTCGGCTGCCCCGTCGGTGATGCCGACCCCGCCGTCGGGTGGGCCGCCGCCGTCGGGGGGCCCGCCTCCGTCGGGGTTGTCCTGCGCGCAGTATTCGTAGGCCGGCGTGTCCTTCAGGGCATCGCACGGGCTGTCCTTCGGGTCGGGCATGCGGATCAGCCCTTGGCGTCGGTGACGGTGCTGAACAGCGTGTCGCCGTAGAGGGCGAGGATGACGGCGACGAACAGCGTGCCGATGGCCGTGCCCCCCTTGCGCAGCGCGCCCTTGGGGTCGTTGGACAGCTGGAGCAGCATGCGGACCGCGATGACGGCGATGACGGCGGCGATGCCCTTGGTGACCAGGCCGCCGCCGGTGAGGCCGATGGTGTCGAAGAAGTCCTTGAACCCGTCGCTCATGTCGACGGGCTTGGCGAGGTTGAACTTACGCATTCTCAAATCTCCTTGTTGTGGGATACGGGTCGTGCGACGGCGAACAGGTCGGTCATGGTGTCCATGGGGGAGTAGCGGACCTGTATGCCGGGGCGGGGGGCGTCGATCATCCAGCCGTTGCCGACGTAAATGCCGACGTGGTGAATGCTGGAGGGGCCGGAGCCGTAGAAGACCAAATCTCCGGGGCGCACGTTTCCGGGCTTGACGGGCTCCGAGGCCGCGTACTGCTGTCCCGCGGTGCGGGGCAGTGAGATACCGGCCTGCGCGTAGGCGTAGAGGGTGAGTCCGGAGCAGTCGAATCCGGTGATCGATGCACCGGAACGACCCCTGGGGGAACAGCAGGTTCCCTTACTGGGGCCGTTTGCGTTTCCTCCGCCCCACGAATACGGCTTGCCGAGCATCTTCTTCGCCGCGTTGACGGCGACCGTGGCCCGATCCGAACTCGCGGGATTACCGCCCCGGCCTCCGCCGGGGTTCTTGTTGGCGAGTGTGGTGATGGACTTTACGTAGTTCTGCGTCTCCTTGATGGGCGGGACGCCACCGGCCTTTCGGACGGCGTAGGGCCCGGCGTTATAGGCGGCGAGCATGTTGCTCTGCTTGTCGCCGGGCACGTCTTTGACGTCCTTGGCGATGGAGCACAGATACTTCGCGGATGACGGGATGGCGTCCTCGGGGTTCAGGACGTCACGCTTTCCGTCGCCGTTGCCGTCGATTCCGTGGGTCTCCCACGTGGACGGCATGAACTGCGCGATGCCCTGCGCACCAACATGCGACTTGGCTTCCGGGTTGAACCCGGATTCCTGCGTGAGGAGCGCAGCGAGCAGATTGGGCGTGACCTCGGGGCAGGTGTTTCCGGCCTCCTCGATCAAGTTCCTGTATTCGGCTGGGACCGACATGCTGAGCGCCGCTCCTGCCGGGGTGTCGCCGGCGCCCTGGACGAGCGCGGCCACGGCGACGGCCGCGGTAGCTCCGACGCCGACGGTTACGGCTGCTGAGGCACGCAACGGGCCTCCTCCCTCCCTTCCTTGGGGTATCGGGTGTTTCCGCAGGTCAGGACTGTCATTGGGGACCGTCACCCGACCGTCATGGGACCGTCATCCGAGCGCCGGTGACCGTCATGCCGACCGGCGGCATGACGGTCCGATGACGGTGGGATGACGGTGCCGGTGACGGTGCCGGTGACGGTCATGACGAGGACCTGGCGGCCACCAGGAGGTCGGCAAGCCTGTAGCCGCGCCCCTGGGCCGTCCGGCCGGCGGGGACGCCGAGCAGTTCGTTGAGCTGCCTTCCTCGCTCCGCCGGATCGGTACTCGTGATACCGAGAGCGGGGGCGAGTTCAGCCGTGAACATGAACTCGACTCCGTCACTGCGCATCAGCTCGATGGCCTGCTCGATCGGAGATTTCGGTGGCGCCTGCCCGATCTCTTTCTGCTGCCGCGCTTGCACTTCGTCCACCACGCCCCAGATGAAGTGATCCTCGAAACTGAATCCGCGGATCAGCGTGGAACGCCCCTTGGCGAACAGCACTCCCTGGCCCCTGATGTCCGGGTCGAGGAGTGCCGGGTTGATCGGTGCGACCGTGTCGAAATAGGTGTCGCCGAGGGCGACCTTGGCAGTGCCCGAAGATGCCACATACAGGCAGAGCCGGTAGAGGAACTGATCGCGCACCATGACGGGAATCGCGTTGGCGGATGGCCGCTGGGTCATCAGCACCGTGGAAATGCCGGATTCCAGGGATTTGGCGACCAGCGACCGGGTCTTTTCCGCGATCCTGCGGGCCTGCTCCTTTCCTTCCTTCGACTCGTCATGGGCGAAAAAGTCGGCAGCCTCATCCACGATGAAGATCACCGGCTTGAATGCCGGTGCGGGCTGCCGGTTCCGGATGGCTTCCTTGAGTTGCCCATACCGGTTGTCCGAGCGGTCGTTCAGCTCGTCGACCATGTTCTCGAAGACGGCCGGGTCGTCGGACGACTCATAGCGGGTGGCGATTTTCTCGAACTTGGTGAGCCCGCAGAATTTTCCGTCGAGCAGATACAGTTCGAATTCGCCGTACGCGATCAGCAGGCAGGTAATGAGCCCGTTGACGAGCGTGGTTTTGCCCGTCTGTGTCATTCCGGCGACCAGCAGCGATGCTTTGTCGAACGTTGGCACTCCGGCGAGCTGGCCGGTGACGTCGTGGCCGAGCGGAATCCCGGCGAACGTCGCGATTTCCTGCCGGGCCGGCGCGGGGAACGGGCGGGTGAACGGCGGCTCGTGCAACTTCAGCAGCTTCACCCGGCGCTCGTTGTCGCGGCTGCGCTCCAGCTTCATGTGCAGCCGGGTGACCCCGAACATGCCCGCCACGGTGCCCAGCCGCTTCTCGACGTCCTCGTAGGTGCGGCCCTCGGGGACCAGGAGGTCGTAGACCGTACCGGTCTGCACGTCGGCGACCGTCACCTCATCGGCCCGGATCACCTGCTCCCGGCCGATGGCCCCGGCCGTGCGCAGCGCCGCGGTGAGCTCCGGGTGCGCCGGGACGGCCGTCTCGGTGTCGTCCGCCTCCTCGCCGCCTGTTGCGGGCGCTTCCTGCGCCAGGGCCGCAGCGGACGTCCCCTGGGCCGTGGCCGGCTTCGCATCACGCTTCCAGAGCTGCTTCAGGCCCGTTTTGATCCGCCATGCCAGGTAGCCGAGGGCGACCAGCGCTCCGGCGGTGACCAGCAGGGTGGCGGGCCAGGACAGGCCCGTCTTGTCCTTGACGGCGGCGAGGCCGCCGGCGGCGATGGCGATGGCGCCGATGGCGCCTGCTGCCTGCCCGTAGACCTCCTCCTCGCTGGCGCTGGCCTGCTGTTTCTTCCTTCCCACATGCTCTCCTTCGTGGATCTGGGCGCGCGAGCATAGTCGTACGCGCATTCGATTTCCTGGGGTTTTTTGGTGCTCGCCGGGTCTGCTCGCCGGGTCTGCGAACGTCGTTCGCTCGCCGGGTCGCTCGCCGGGTCTGCACCGGATCGACTGCTGGTTCCGGCAGTCGCAGCGAGGGCCAGCCCGCGGGGGATGCGGGCTGGCCCTCACTGGTGGTGCCGGACACTCAGGCGCCTGGGGCGCCCTCCTCTTCGGTCTCCTCCGCGTCGTCCTCGGAGGTCTCCTCGCCGTCGGTCTTCTCGTTGGTCATCAGCGCGGCCCACGCCTGGCGGATCCGCTCCTCGCTGCCGACGAACCCCGCTCCGCGGAAGTCGACGCGGGCCTGCCGGTAGGACGCCGGCGGCTCATCGCGGTAGCGCAGGTGCCGCAGCACGACACCGACCTGAGCGTCGGTGAGCTGGGCGTCGGGCACCGGGACCGGCACGCCCGCCACGGCGGCGAGCTCCTCCAGCGTGACGGTGTGTGCCGCCTGCCGTGACGGCTCTTCCTCCGGGTGTGCCGCCTCGGCGTCCGGGTGTGACGGCGCGCCCTGCGCACCGGCGTTGACCTGCGTGCCGGTGGTGTCCCGGCCCGTGCCGGATGCCGTGCCGTCCGTGCCGGTGTCCGTGCCGGAGGCGTCACGCCCGGCGGGCAGCGCCGGGGTACCCGTGACGGAGGCGTCACGGCCGGGTGTGCCGGGCAGGGCGGGCGCGTTGGGCGTCCAGTCCTCCAGGACCGGCAGCGGGATACTCGCGACGCTGTCCGGCAGCCCCGTCTCCGCCACGGTCTTCTCCGTGGCCTGCGCCTGCTTGTGCAGCGTCTTGGTCGTGGTCTGCTGCCGCTTGAGCACCGACTTGCGGTAGGCGGTCTCGGCCTTCGCCACGCCCTTCTCCAGCGTGGTGGCCAGCTCCAGCAGCTCGATCCGGTGTGCGGCCTCCGCCTCCATCTCCTCGAGGCGGTCGCTGACCGTCTGGCGCTTGGCGTCGAGCTTCTGCCGGGTGGTGGGGGAGACCCGGCGCCCCAAGGATGGGAGGGTGAACCACCAGGCCGTCTTGGTCGCGACGATCGCCAGCGGAGTCAGTACCACGGCCAGGTCCAGCTTGCCGCCGCTCAGGACCAGGTGGGCCGTCGGGATGGCGGCGTTGACGGCCGTGAGGAACAGTCCCGCCGACCGCACGCGCGAGGCGCGCCGGCTGTTGTTGCCCGCGAGGATCTCCGTGATCTGGAAGACCACCCAGAGGGCGTCCAGGGCGCCCACGGTGGGAACCGCCCAGCCCCCAAATTTGGGCTCCAGGATCTTGTAGCTCACGGCCACCGACAGGATGGCCACGCCCAGGGTGACCACCCCGAGGATGCTGAGGACCGTCCCCCGCGAGGAGGGGGCCTTCCACTCCTTGCTGGTGTCGTTCGTGTCCGTTCGCGGGGAGGGCTCCCGCTTCTCCATGATCTTGCTAATGATCTTGTTCATGTCTTCTCCCTTCTGGAAATTCGCGTGAGTTGCGGCCGGGCGCTCAGCGGCCCAGCAGATAGACGGCCAGGACGATGAGCGGGCCGGCCATGCCGAGCCAGTTGACGAAGCGCATGCGCGCGGGCCGGGTCAGTCGGCGGTCGTGCCGGACAGGCGGCCGACCTTGGCGAGGTGGGCGTCCTGCTGCTCGATCAGGGCCCGCACGGTCTCGGCGAGCGGGGCGTAGTGGAGGCTGCTGTGGTAGCCGCGGTAGCTGTGGCAGTAGTGGTCGGCGTCGGTGATGTGCCAGTCCTTGGCCTCGGGGCAGCCGGCCTTCGTGTAGGCGGCGTCGCTGCCCAGCTCGGCGTACACGTGCCGGTCGTGGACCTTCGCGATGTCCTCGGCCCGCTCGTCGAACGCGACGGCGGCGGCCAGGGCCTGCTCCTGGGCGTCGACCAGGCGGGAGATCGCCGACGGCCACTCCGCGGCGGCCTGGGGCGTGCGCAGGTAGCCGTTCGCCGCCTCCAGCGCCTTGCGGGCCTGCTCGTACGCCCGCCAGCGGCTCGGGGCGTCCCGGAGCGCGGCCTTCAGGTCGGCGACGTAGGCGGCGTCCTTCCACTGGTCGCACGCCCTGTCGTAGAGGTCGGTCAGGATGTGAGTGGCCTTCAGCCGCAGCTGGTGCTCGGCCGCGTTCTCCGACTCGCGCACGTAGCGCAGCTGCGGGTCGTCGTAGTAGGAGGAGGGCTTGGCCGGTTCCTCCTCCCGGCCGGTGAAGGTGGCGAACTCGTACCGCATCCCCCAGCCGGACTCGTGCGGCTCGATCTTCCGCAGGTAGGGCGGCAGGTGCGGCTGGAGGCGGGCGAAGATGGCGCGCATCTCGTCCGGGGTGATGGTGAAGGTGTCGCCGAGCATGGCGTCTCCTAGGTCGAGGTTGTTGGGGGTCAGTGGCGCTGTGTGGTCCGGACTGTCCGGCACCCCGCCAGGTGTGCGGAAGGCCGGGCGCCCGCCCTGCGGGCACCCGGCCTGGCGAACGGCACGGGGTGGGATAGAAGTTGGGTTCGCCTCCCGCACCGCGGGAGCGGGTTCAGCCCCGCCGTTGCTTCTGCTGGGCGAGGTAGGCGTCCTGGAGCCGGGCGAACGACTCGTGCAGACGCCGGCCGGTGCCGCACCGCGCGTCCGGCGAGCACCTGGTGCAGGTCTCACCGTGCGCTCGGTGGGCGGCCGCGGCCTTCATGTAGCGGTCGTACAGGGACTCAGCCATGTGCGCGGGGCCGTGATGCCGTAGGGACGGCTCAGTGGCGCTGCGCGGGCAGTTCGGGGCGCCGGTTGGCCGTCGCGTGGTGCTGGGTGAGCCAGGCCGTCGCGGCCGGCGTCATCTCCTGCGCGGCGCCCTCGGCGCTCAGCGGGGCGGTGTCGATGTCGCGCATCGCGTCGGCCGGCGGCAGCAGCCGCATGTAGTCGCCCCGCGCGGCGTAGACCCGGCCGCCGCCCGTGACGGGATCGAGGGTGTACCAGTGGCCGTCGGTGTTCCGCTCGGCGCGCACGACCCGGCAGACGTAGGTGTGGCCGGGCCGGCCCGCCCAGAACAGGGCGGGGTCCCGGTACAGCACGTAGTCGCCCCGCGTGAACGTGATCTGCGTGGCGACGTTCTGCACGGTGGTGCTCGGCTTGGCGTGCATTCGAACTCCTTGACGAGTCAGGTGGTCCGGACGGACTGTCCGGCTCCCCTTCACCGCCCGACCCGGCCGCCGGGGTTCGGCGGTCGGTGCGGGCGGATCAGGCAGCCGCCAGGCCGATCAGCTGGTGGCGCGCCGTTTGGTGCGGCGCTTCATGGCGCGGCGCTCGTCCTCGGACAGGCCGCCCCAGACGCCGGAGTCGTCGCTGGTAAGGGCCCAGCGCAGGCACTGCTTGATGACCGGACACCGGTTGCGGCAGACGGCCTTGGCTTCCTCGATCTGGAGCAGTGCCGGGCCGGTGTTGCCGATGGGGAAGAACAGCTCCGGGTCTTCCTCGGCGCAGGTGGCGCGCTCTCGCCAGTCGAAGGCGGTCTCATCGCGACCGGTGGTGCGCTGTTGTTCGGCCGCCTGCGGCGGCGTCGTGCGGGTCCCGTTCACGGGTACCTCCCAGCAGTTCAGGTGATGGGGGACCGGCGCCGCTGATGGCGGCGCTGGTGGAGATCGGTGACGCGGTGCCCGGCGTCCCAGGCCGCGGCGGCGGCCAGAGCGGCCGTCGTCAGCAGCAGGCGGGTACGGGGATGGCCGGGGCCGATCGTGCGGACGGCGCGGGCCGCGCGGGACGAGCATCGAGGCCGACTTCTCACCGAGCAGGAACTCCAGCCGCCGGTA